>NZ_JAFLQX010000027.1:0-11777 GCF_017579965.1 Salegentibacter sp. BDJ18 | reverse complement strand
TTCCTTTTCCGGTACGGGATTTGGCTTCGGTTAATCCATCGATTACCTGTTGCATATCGTTACCATCTTCAATCTCCATTACATCCCAACCAAAAGCTTCAAATTTAGCTTTTAGGTTACCCATTGGTAAAACGGTTTCTGTGCTTCCATCTATTTGCTGGCCGTTTAGATCTACTGTAGCAATAAGATTATCTACTTTATTTCCGGCAGCATACATAATAGCCTCCCAGTTCTGGCCTTCTTGCAATTCACCGTCACCTAGAAGGGCGAATACCAAATGATCATCTTTATTTAGCTTTTTAGCTTGAGCAGCTCCAAGAGCAACTGACATTCCCTGACCCAGAGAACCTGAAGCTACGCGAATTCCCGGTAGGCCTTCATGTGTTGTTGGGTGACCTTGCAACCTGGAATTAATAAGACGAAAAGTATTAAGTTCATCTACAGGAAAATAACCACTACGGGCCAAAACGCTATAGAAAACCGGTGAAATATGTCCGTTGGAAAGAAAGAAAAGATCTTCATCTTTCCCGTCCATATTAAACTCGGGTTTGTGTTCCATAATTCCGCCCTGGTACAAAGCGGTGAAAAATTCTGTACAACCAAGCGAACCTCCCGGGTGTCCCGAATTCACCTTGTGAACCTGCCTTAAAATATCCCGGCGAACCTGGGTGGCAAAATCTTCTAATTCTTTGATCTTTGACATTAAAGTAAAATTGTGTTGTTAAAATGATAGCCACAAAAATAGCTTTTTATAAAGCTTTGTCAAAGTGCTTGCCTTCCAGTTATTAAGAAAACTAACCAAGTAACTAACAATTTACTGGTGTAAACTTCTTTTATTAAATTTTCAATCGATTGCGATATTTAAAAGCTCTGGTGCTGCCTTTTAATCAAAAAAAATATTTTAATGCCTCTTGGGTTTGTCAAAAGGAAGTTTACTTGAGTATCTTTGCACTCACTTAAAAAGTATTATGAAATTTGATTTGTTGAGTACCGATACCGGTAGTAAAGCCCGCGCCGGGACCATTACCACCGATCACGGTAAGATTGAAACTCCTATTTTTATGCCTGTTGGTACAGTAGCTTCGGTTAAAGGAGTGCACCAGCGGGAACTTAAAGAAGATATTAATCCCGATATAATTTTAGGAAATACCTACCACTTATATTTACGTCCCCAAACCGAAATCCTTAAGAAAGCCGGCGGTTTACATAAGTTTATGAACTGGGATCGAAATATTTTAACCGATAGCGGTGGGTACCAGGTATACTCCCTTTCTGCCAGAAGAAAAATTAAGGAAGAAGGTGTAAAATTCAAATCACATATAGATGGTTCTTACCACGTTTTCACTCCAGAGAATGTGATGGAAATTCAACGAACTATTGGTGCCGATATCATTATGGCATTTGATGAATGTACACCATACCCTTGCGATTATAAATATGCAAAACGATCTATGCATATGACGCATAGGTGGCTGGACAGGTGTGTAAATCATTTGGAAAAAGTAGATCCTTTATACGGGTTTGATCAAACGCTTTTCCCTATAGTTCAGGGAAGTACTTATAAAGATTTAAGGAAACAATCGGCAGAATATATCGCTTCAGTAGGAGCAGAGGGTAATGCGATTGGCGGACTTTCAGTTGGAGAACCTGCTGAAGAAATGTACGCGATGACCGAGGTTGTTACTGAAATTCTTCCGGAAGATAAACCGCGATATCTAATGGGAGTAGGTACGCCTATTAATATTTTGGAAAATATTGCACTGGGAGTAGATATGTTTGATTGTGTGATGCCTACCAGGAATGCCCGTAACGGGATGCTTTTTACCGCTCACGGGACTATTAATATAAAAAATAAAAAGTGGGAAGACGATTTCTCTCCTCTAGATGAAATGGGAACTACTTTTGTAGATAAAGATTATAGCAAAGCTTATGTTAGGCATTTATTTAGTGTAAATGAACTTCTCGGCAAGCAAATTGCTACTATTCATAATCTCGGATTTTACATGTGGTTGGTACGTGAAGCCAGAAAACATATCTTAGCCGGAGATTTTGCCAGCTGGAAAAATATGATGGTAAAACAAATGGATAAAAGACTTTAGACTTTGAAAATTTTAGATTGGTACATATTAAAACGTTATTTGGGAACTTTTTTCCTTATGCTTTTACTATTTATACCAATTGGAATTACGGTTAATCTTGCTGAAAAAATTGGAAAAATACTGGATAATGAAGTGCCGTTTATAGAAGTGGCTCTTTATTATGTAGACTTTACAATCTATTTTGCCAATTTATTATTTCCGCTTTTCCTGTTTTTATCGGTTATTTGGTTTACCTCCAAACTGGCCAATAATACTGAAATTATTGCCTTTTTGAGTAGTGGGGTTTCTTTTTGGAGGTTCTTAAGACCTTATCTTATTGGCGCAACTATTGTTTGTATTTTAGCGCTTATTCTTGGAATGTTCCTCGCGCCAAAAGCCAGTAAAGGTTTTAATGAATTTAAATACGAATATCTTAAAAAAGGAGCCGAAACCCAGGAAACCAGGGATGTTTATAGGCAAATAAATGATAATGAATTTATCTATGCCAGCCATTTTCAGCCATTGGGGAAATCGGCTAGAAATTTCACTTTAGAACATTTTGAAGGTAATAAACTTGAATATAAAATAAGTGCCACCAGTCTAAGATTTAATCCCGAGGACACCACTTATTCTTTAACCAATGTAAATAAACGAATTGTTGGGGTAGATGAAGATTCTATAATTCATCAGAATAAGTTGGATACCATTCTTCCTTTTGAATTTGATGAATTAACCCCTGAAACTTATATCGCTGAAACTTTAAACTATACCGAGCTAAACGAGTTTATTGAGCAAGAACGCCGCCGCGGTTCTGGAAATATAAATAGATATTTGGTGGTAGCTTATAAGCGATGGAGCATTCCTGTTTCCGCATTTATTCTTACCATAATTGCAGTAGCTGTTTCCTCTATGAAACGTCGTGGAGGGATGGGTGTAAACCTTGCCGTTGGAATTACTTTAGCCTTTATATTTATATTTTTCGATAAGGTTTTTGGCACTATGGCAGAGCAATCTACCTTTTCTCCTTTAATTGCTGTTTGGTTTCCTAATATCAGTTTTGGTATTCTGGCAATTTTTCTACTTTATAGAGCCAAAAGATAAGAGAAGAAATTTCTCAAAATTTAATGGTCTTTCTGTATAATTCTTCCTTTTAAAGTTTGTTATATTTGTAGGCTAATAAAAAACAAACCATATCAACTTATGGAATATTTAGAATTTGAATTACCCATTAAAGAGTTGGAAGAGCAGTACGCAAAAGCCTGTAACATAGGTGAAGAGAGCGATGTTGATGTTACGGCTACCTGCAGACAAATTGAAAAGAAATTAAAGGAAACCCGAAAAGATATATATAAGAATTTAACGGCCTGGCAACGGGTTCAGCTTTCCAGGCATCCAAACCGCCCCTATACTTTAGATTATATAAATGCAATTTGTGGTGATACTTTTTTAGAGCTTCACGGCGATAGAAATGTAAAAGACGATAAAGCAATGATTGGCGGGCTTGGTAAAATTGAAGACCAGAGTTTTATGTTTATAGGTCAGCAAAAAGGCTATAATACTAAAACCAGACAATACAGAAATTTTGGGATGGCAAATCCTGAAGGTTACCGCAAAGCCTTACGTTTAATGAAATCTGCAGAGAAGTTTGGTCTTCCTGTAGTGACATTTGTCGATACTCCGGGAGCTTATCCTGGGCTTGAAGCTGAAGAACGCGGCCAGGGAGAAGCTATTGCCCGAAATATCCTGGAAATGACAAGGCTAAAAGTGCCAATTATTGTAGTTATCATTGGAGAAGGTGCCAGTGGAGGTGCTTTAGGAATTGGGGTTGGCGATAAGGTAATGATGCTTGAAAATACCTGGTATTCGGTAATTTCTCCTGAATCCTGTTCTTCTATTCTTTGGCGTAGCTGGGAGTATAAAGAGCAGGCAGCAGATGCATTGAAACTTACCGCTAAGGATATGAAAAAACAGAAATTGATAGACGAAATTGTAAAAGAACCAATCGGAGGTGCTCATAGCAATAGAGAGGAAACTTTTAATACGGTAAAAAATGCAATTTTAGGAGCTTATTCTGAATTTAAAAACTTATCACCAACAGATTTAGTTAATAAAAGAATGGATAAGTATTTAGATATGGGGGTTTTTAAAAGCTAATACCTTACATACCATAACTTCTTAAATTTCCGAAACCCTGGTTTCGGTTTTTTTTGCACTTATCAACACTATTATTAAGTTTTCAACAGGCAGATTGTTGATGACTGGTTAATTAAGTAAGTGAATTATAATTAAGATGCTCTTAACAAATTTTATACTTTCGTGATATGGAAAAAATCACCGCCCCACAACAATTTTCGGCAAAGAAAAGCAACGTAATTAGCCTTGAAAAAGGAAAACTTCCTCCACAAGCTGTTGATTTAGAAGAGGTTGTGTTGGGGGCAATGATGATTGATAAAAAAGGGGTAGATGAAATTATTGATATCCTTAGCCCTGATGCTTTCTATAAAAACTCCCATAAATTAATTTTTGAAGCCATACATAAGCTCTTCGAAAATACAGAAGCGATTGACTTATTAACCGTTTCTAACCAATTAAAGAAAGACGGCAATTTTGAAAAAACCGGGGGCGATTATTACCTGATTCAATTAACTCAAAAAGTATCATCTTCAGCGCATATTGAATTTCATGCGCGTATAATTCTTCAGAAATATATTCAGCGTAGTTTGATTAAAATTTCAAACGAAATTATTGAAGAAGCTTACGATGAATCTACAGATGTTTTTGATCTTTTAGATAGTGCTGAAGCCAAATTATACGAAGTAACCCAGGGGAATATTCAAAAGTCTACAGAGACTGCCCAAAGTTTAGTGATTCAGGCGAAGAATAGAATTGAAGAAATCTCTAATAAAGAAGGTTTAAGTGGTGTTCCTTCAGGCTTTGATAAGTTAGACCAGTTAACTTCCGGGTGGCAGCCCAGTGACCTTATTATTGTTGCGGCGCGTCCCGGTATGGGTAAAACGGCCCTTACTTTATCTATGGCCAGGAATATTTCTGTTGGCCAGAATATGCCGGTGGCATTTTTCTCTTTGGAGATGTCGGCAGTGCAGCTAATTACCCGATTAATTTCTTCGGAAACCGGTCTTTCTTCAGAAAAATTAAGAACGGGAAATCTTGAAAAGCACGAGTGGGAGCAACTTAACGTAAAGGTGAAAGATTTAGAAAATGCACCTCTATTTATAGATGATACGCCTTCACTTTCAATTTTTGACCTTAGGGCAAAAGCCAGGAGGTTAGCTTCCCAGCACGGGATCAAGCTTATTGTAATTGATTATTTGCAGTTAATGACTGCCGGTGGAAGTCAAAAAGGCGGCGGAAACAGGGAGCAGGAAATTTCTACAATTTCGCGTAACCTTAAAGCACTTGCCAAAGAATTAAACATCCCGGTAATTGCACTTTCCCAGTTATCACGTGCCGTGGAAACTAGGGGAGGAAGTAAGCGACCATTGCTTTCTGACCTTAGGGAATCTGGAGCGATTGAGCAGGATGCAGATATTGTTTCCTTTATTTATCGTCCCGAATATTATAAAATTGAAGAGTGGGATGATGAAGAACGTACACCAACCGATGGGCAGGGTGAATTTATTGTAGCCAAGCACAGGAACGGTGGACTGGAAAATATACGTCTTAAATTTATTGGTCATCTTGGTAAATTTGATAACTTAGAAGAGTTCGATTCGCCTTTTGAGTATCATTCAAAAATGAATACCGGCGAAAATGATGAGAATGAATTTAATTCTCCAAACCTGCCTAACCCAAGTGCGAACGAAGCTTTTGGTAGCTCTATGAATAGTGGGTTTAATAATGATGACGATGACGAAGTTCCATTCTAAAAATTCTGATAAAATAAAGAAGAGTAAACTTAATAACATTGTTTTAAAAGACCAGAAAAGCGGGAAATTTACCGTTCTTCTGGTCTTTTTTGTTTTCCTGTTTTTAAATTCTATCCAGGTTTTGGCGTCACAATTGCTTATTCCTATGGACGAAGACGCTCAAAAGAATCATTTAAAAGCCTACGGAATAACCTATTTTGCTTTAGAAGAAGAGTTAGAAGTTAGATGGTTGCTCAATTATCGCGGTGGTTCGTTTTTAATTTCAAATACCGAAAAATTACGTAAAGAATGCCAAATACGTGGAGTTTCTTTTGAAGTAATAAGTGACGATAAAACCCAGTCTATTTTAGAAGAAATCAGTAGTCCTTCCCAGAATATGGAGACCGTGGTCTTAGAGAAAGCTCCAAAAATTGCGGTTTATTCTCCCCAGGGAAATAAACCCTGGGACGATGCGGTGACTATGGCACTTACCTATGCCGAAATTCCTTATGAAACTATTTACGATGAAGCCGTTCTAAACGATGCCCTGGTTTTATTTGACTGGCTGCATTTGCACCACGAAGATTTCACCGGCCAATATGGGAAATTTTACAGAACATTTAGAGCCACGCCCTGGTATATTCAGGAAAAAGAAGAATCTGAAGCTTTGGCGCAAAAGTTAGGCTATGATAAGGTTTCACAAGAGAAATTAGCCGTAGCTCTAAAGATAAGGGATTATGTTGTTGGTGGCGGGTTTATGTTTGCCATGTGCAGCGCTACCGATAGTTTTGATATTGCTCTCGCCGCAGAAGGCGTGGATATTGCTGAAACTATGTTTGATGGCGATCCCAGCGAACCCGGTTATCAATCTAAAATAGATTTCAGTAAAACATTCGCCTTTACCGATTTCACCCTGGAACGCAGCCCGATGGTTTACGAGTTTTCTTCCATAGATATGACTGCTAAAAGAAATATTCCGAAGGAAACCGATTATTTTGCGCTGATGGATTTTTCAGCAAAATGGGATGTAGTGCCGACTATGTTAACTCAAAACCACACGCGATTGGTTAAAGGATTTATGGGGCAAACTACAGCATATAATCCCAATAATATTAAAGCGAATGTTTTAGTGATGGGAGAAAGTAAATTAAATGGTGAAGCTCGTTATATCCACGGAATAAAAGGAAAAGGATTTTTCACTTTTTACGGAGGTCACGATCCTGAAGATTATCAGCATAGAGTAGGGGATCCAAAGACCGAACTTGATTTGCACCCAACTTCCCCGGGCTATAGGCTTATTTTAAATAATGTGCTTTTCCCGGCGGCCAAGAAAAAGCCTCAAAAAACCTAAGATGAAACTAAGTCTTTTGTTGAAAATACTAAGTGTCATCAACTTGATTTTGGTGATATTTCTCATATTAGATTTAACTAATGTACTTACATTGCCTTCTTCGGTATATGGAATTTTATTAATTTCAGTTGGGATTTTAACTGCAACAGGAATTTATTTAAAAGAAAATAATAAGAAGTAACTATGAAATTTTTTCAGAAGGAAATAAAATTAAAAGCGAGATCAAGAGGTTTTCATATTGTCACTGGCGAAGTAGAGAGTGAATTACCAGAATTAAAGGAAATTAATTCTGGAATGTTGAATGTTTTTATTAAACATACTTCGGCAGGAATTACCATCAATGAAAATGCCGATCCTACGGTGCGCGATGATTTTGAAAGTCATTTTAATGAAATGGTTCCGGAAAATATGCCATATTACAAACATACTTTAGAAGGGGCTGATGACATGCCTGCGCATATAAAAGCATCTTTACTTGGCAGTTCGCTTCAAATTCCGGTAACTAATGGAAAATTAAATTTAGGAAGCTGGCAGGGAATTTATCTGGCAGAACATAGAGATAATGGTGGTTCCCGAAAATTAGTTTTAAGCCTTTACGGAGTTTAAGCGGAGATACCTGCACGCTGAATTGGCTGATAATATTAGTGTACTGGTCGCAAATAATAGGTCATTAATAAATATAAGTACAAAAAAATCCGGCTCAAAAGAACCGGATTTTTTAAATAAGAGAGTGTATAACTGTTTGTATTTACTTTACTTTATCTACAACTGCTTTAAAAGCTTCTGGATGGTTCATTGCCAAATCGGCAAGTACCTTACGGTTTAAACCTATTCCATTTGCTTTTGCAGCTCCCATAAATTGAGAATAAGACATACCGTGTTCACGGGCTGCAGCGTTGATACGCAATATCCACAGTGAACGGAAATTACGTTTCTTTACTTTGCGGTCTCTATATGAGTAAAGCATTGCTTTCTCTACCGCGTTTTTAGCTACTGTCCAAACGTTTTTACGACGTCCGAAGTAACCTTTTGCTTGCTTAAGAACCTTTTTTCTTCTGGCTCTCTTTGCAACTGAATTTACTGATCTTGGCATATTTTTATGTGTTTTGTAGCAGGCGGTCGATAATCGACACTTTTAACTTAAACTTCAATCTTTCACACTAAGCGCGATCGAAGTGTTGCCCAACTCCAGGGTTTTTAAATTAATTAAACCGTTAAGAGCTTATTGTTACTTTAAACGCAACATAAGTTTAACATTGTCCTTATCTGCATCGTGTACTAAAGTACTATGCGTTAAGGCTAGCTTACGTTTTTTAGACTTCTTTGTTAAGATGTGGCTTTTAAACGCGTGCTTTCTTTTTATTTTACCAGTACCGGTAAGCTTAAAACGCTTTTTGGCACTAGACTTTGTTTTCATTTTCGGCATGTTATCCTCTTTTTATATTATAACTCTCTTATTATTCTTTATTCTATTTTGCTTTTCTTGGAGATAAAAACATAGTCATACGTTTTCCCTCAAGTTTTGGCATTTGTTCTACTTTTCCAAGTTCTTCAAGATCCTGAGCTAATCTAAGCAATAGGATTTCACCTTTATCTTTAAAAACGATAGATCTACCTTTAAAAAATACAAAAGCTTTTAGTTTTGCACCATCTTTTAAAAATTTCTCTGCATTACGTTTTTTAAACTCGTAATCGTGATCATCTGTATTAGGACCAAAACGTATTTCTTTTACAACCACTTTACTCGCTTTGGCTTTCATTGCCTTTTCGCGTTTCTTTTGTTCGTAAAGAAACTTTTTGTAATCCATCGCTTTTACCACCGGTGGTTTAGCATCTGGAGATATTTCTACCAAATCCAAACCTAAATCTTCGGCTATGGTTAATGCTTCTTTGGTTGGATAAACGCCCATTTCTACATTATCACCTACAAGGCGAACTTCTTCTGCCCTGATTTTTTGGTTAATCCGGTGTTGATCCTCTTTAACTGCTCTAAGCGGTCTCTTCGATTTTTTTCTACGTATTGCTATGGCTGATCTATTTTTGGTTAAACTTCAAACGTCTTCAACGTTTTTTTGATTTCGTTATTTATTATTTCGGCAAAGTCTTCAACTGGCATTGTGCCTATATCGCCTTCCCCTCTCTTTCGTACAGAAACCGTACCATCTTGTTCTTCCTGTTCCCCTATAATCAACATATATGGGAATTTATTCATTTCGGCTTCTCTTATTTTCTTTCCAATGGTTTCATTTCGGTTATCTGCCAAAGCGCGAATTTCGTTATTTTCCAGCAAAGTTAAAACTTTTTGGGCGTATTTTTCATATTTCTCACTGATTGAGAGCACCATAGCCTGCTCGGGCATCAACCATAATGGAAAGTTACCGGCTGTATGTTCCAATAATATAGCTATAAAACGTTCCATGCTACCAAATGGCGCACGGTGAATCATTACCGGGCGGTGTGTCTCATTGTCACTTCCTTTATAGCTAAGTTCAAATCTTTCTGGCAGGTTGTAGTCTACCTGAATGGTGCCAAGTTGCCAGCTTCTGCCAAGAGCATCTTTCACCATAAAGTCTAACTTAGGTCCATAAAATGCGGCTTCCCCGGTTTCAACAACATAATTAAGACCTTTTTCTTTTGCTGCATTAATTATGGCAGTTTCGGCTTTTTCCCAAACATTATCAGATCCTATATACTTTTCTTTATTCTCCGGATCTCTTAAAGAAACCTGTGCGGTAAAGTTTTCAAAACCTAAAGAATCGAATACATATAAGGTAAGGTCTATTACTTTTTTGAATTCTTCATCTAATTGATCTGGAGTACAGAATATATGAGCATCATCCTGGGTGAAACCTCTAACACGGGTTAATCCGTGTAATTCCCCACTTTGTTCGTAGCGATAAACAGTACCAAATTCAGCAAAACGTTTTGGAAGATCACGGTAACTCCAGGAGCTAGCGTTATAAATCTCGCAGTGATGAGGGCAGTTCATAGGTTTCAATAAAAATTCCTCACCTTCATTTGGAGTATGAATTGGCTGAAAACTGTCTTCACCGTATTTAGCATAATGGCCGGAAGTTACATAAAGTTCTTTTTGACCAATATGCGGACTTACTACCATCTCATAACCTGCTTTTTTCTGTGCCTTTTTCAAGAAATCTTCCAGGCGCTCTCTTAAAGCAGCTCCTTTTGGTAGCCATAGCGGAAGTCCCTGTCCAACTTTTTGAGAAAAAGTAAATAATTCAAGTTCTTTCCCTAGCTTACGGTGATCTCTTTTCTTTGCTTCTTCAAGCAGTTCTAAATATTCTTTTAATTCTTTTTGCTTCGGAAATGAAATTCCATAAACACGAGTTAACTGCGGATTATTTTCATCGCCTCGCCAGTAAGCTCCGGCAACACTCATTAACTTCACCGCTTTAATAAAGCCGGTATTTGGAATATGGCCTCCTCGACAAAGGTCTGTAAAGTTGTCGTGATCGCAGAAAGTGATCTCACCATCTTCCAGGTTTTCGATTAATTCAACTTTAAACTGATTGTTTTGTTTCTTATAATAGGAGAGGGCATCTGCTTTTGAAACTTCCCTTAATTTAAAATCATGTTTTTCACGGGCAATCTCCAACATTCGGTCTTCGATCTTCTTAAAATCGTTTTCAGAAATCTTATGCTCGCCAAAATCTACATCATAATAGAATCCATTTTCAATGGCCGGCCCAATAGTTAATTTAGAACCGGGGTACATTTCTTCTATCGCCTGGGCCATTACGTGAGAGGTAGAATGCCAAAAGGCTTTTTTACCTTCGTCGTCTTTCCAGGTAAATAAGGTTAAACTGCCATCTGTTGTTAATGGCGTAGAAACTTCTACAATATTGTTGTTGAATTTTGCTGAAATTACGTTTCGGGCCAGTCCAGAGCTAATGCTATTAGCAACATCCATTGGAGTGGTACCTTTTTCAAATTCTTTTATACTGCCATCGGGCAAGCTTACCTTAATCATGTATATGTAGTTTTAATGAGCGCAAAGATAATAGGTTGATTTTGCCTGCGCAATATACTTATATATAAAGGAGAATATTTATTGCTGAAATATTAAAAAGGAGTAATTTTTCTTTATGCTGAAACATTAACTTTTGTCTCCCCAATATTTCTTTAAAATTTTTTATCTTACAAGTTCCTTTTATTGAGAAGTTTAGGAATTGGTTTTAAGATTTCTTTAAAAAATTATTATTTGGAGCTTGCGGGGGAATAAAACCGCAGTATATTTGCACCCGCTTTGGGACACAACGAGGGTTGAGAGTAGAAGCGGAGAAGTTCATTACATATTGGGATACGGTGATTTTTTAAGGTTGGAAAAGCTTTAAAAAAATAAAAGTAAAAAAACTTATTTTTTTACTTGCCAGAATCAAAAGAGGGTGTATATTTGCAGCCGCAAAAACAGCGAAGGTTTTTAATTAAAACGGGAGTTGTTTTTAAAGTTCTTTTGAGAAT
>NZ_JAFLQX010000009.1:0-13961 GCF_017579965.1 Salegentibacter sp. BDJ18 | reverse complement strand
TTCCTTTTCCGGTACGGGATTTGGCTTCGGTTAATCCATCGATTACCTGTTGCATATCGTTACCATCTTCAATCTCCATTACATCCCAACCAAAAGCTTCAAATTTAGCTTTTAGGTTACCCATTGGCAAAACGGTTTCTGTGCTTCCGTCTATCTGCTGGCCGTTAAGGTCTACCGTGGCAATAATATTATCTACTTTATTTCCGGCAGCATACATAATGGCTTCCCAGTTTTGCCCTTCCTGTAATTCACCATCTCCGTGAAGGGAAAATACCAGGTGGTTATCTTTATTCAGTTTTTTAGCCTGAGCAGCTCCAAGAGCAACCGACATTCCCTGGCCCAGGGAACCTGAAGCTACACGAATTCCCGGTAGGCCTTCGTGCGTTGTAGGATGACCCTGTAACCTGGAATCTATAAGTCGGAAAGTATTTAATTCATCTACAGGGAAATAACCGCTACGGGCTAAAACGCTATAGAAAACCGGTGAAATATGACCGTTGGAAAGGAAGAAAAGGTCTTCGTCTTTCCCGTCCATATTAAACTCGGGTTTGTGTTCCATAATTCCGCCCTGGTACAAAGCGGTGAAAAATTCTGTGCAACCAAGCGAACCTCCCGGGTGTCCCGAATTCACCTTGTGAACCTGCCTTAAAATATCCCGGCGTACCTGGGTGGCAAAATCTTCTAATTTTTTAATTTCCATAATCTATACATTAAATGATTTAGCGTCTTCTAAAAATTTCGCAAGTCCGCTATCGGTAAGTGGGTGTTTCAATAAGCCATCTATAGAAGATAGTGGTCCTGTCATAACATCGGCACCAAGTTTTGCACAGTTAATTACGTGCATAGTGTGGCGAATTGATGCTGCAAGAATTTCAGTTTCAAATCCGTAATTATCATAGATAAGTCGGATATCTGCTATCAGGTCTAACCCATCGGTAGAAATATCATCAAGCCTTCCCAGGAAAGGTGAAACATAAGTTGCTCCAGCTTTTGCTGCAAGCAAAGCCTGCCCGGCTGAAAATACTAACGTACAATTGGTTTTTATTCCTTTATCTGAAAAGTATTTTATGGCTTTTACACCTTCCTTAATCATAGGAACTTTTACAATAATCTGTTTGTGCAATTTCGCCAGTTCTTCCCCTTCACGCACAATTCCATCAAAATCTGTTGCTACCACTTCGGCAGAAACATCTCCATCTACAATTTCGCAAATATCCAGGTAATGCTGAAGAATATTATCCTTTCCGGTAATACCTTCTTTTGCCATTAAAGACGGATTTGTTGTTACTCCATCTAAAACGCCCAGATCCTGCGCTTCTTTAATCTGATCTAAATTTGCTGTATCAATAAAAAATTTCATCTCAAGTTTAGTTTTAATTATTTTTCTTTAGTTAATTCTATTTCAAATGGGACAGCCGGTAAATCTTCCTGGTTATAAAGATTGGCGTTCCCGGGATTATTAGCCCAGGCATATCTTACTACACCCGGATTTTTAATTTTAGTATTATAAATTTTCAAAGTATTATCACCTATTACCTCAGCTTTGGCTTTATAAAAAGTCTTACCATCTTCTGAAATTGTAAAACCGGTAGGTTGATCTCCGTTTTTAATCTTCCAGCCTGATTTTAAATTCTCAAAATTGACTAAAACAGCTCCATTTTTAATTTCCCAGGCTGAAGGTGCTGGACCGGAACTAACAATATCTTCATCATATATTAGTTTTCGAGCTTCCAGCGCTAATCTATTCCCTACGTCCTTTTTATTTAACGGGTGAATATCGTTCCATTCCCCAAGGTCTATAGTTACGGCCATCCCGGTATTAGGAACATTCAGGTTTGTATTTCGTTGAACTTCTCTCATTTTAGCCCAGCTACTTTCTTGTGGCTCTGTGGATTCTTCCATAAAATTTGGCAGTTGCACCAAAAGAAATGGCAAATCGGAATCCTCAAAGTGCTTACGCCAACTTTTTATCATTTTCGGAAATGTTTCCGAATAAAGATCTGGATCATCAGTATCAGATTCTCCCTGATACCATAGAACCCCTTTCAATTCGAAATTTGTTAAAGGAGCTATCATTGCATTAAAAAGTCCACCAGATTTCCACCTAATAAAGGTTTGTCCCGGGGTATTTGGCATTGTAGCTGCCAGCTTAAACTTCCAGGTTCCATCAATATCCAGTGTATCTTTATCTACAATTAAATGATAAGGTTTATCTTTTATAAAACCTGTAGGGCCGCCATTATTTACCAAACGAACTACAATTTCATTCTCTCCTTCTTTTAATAATTTTGAATGAAACTTATATTTCCTGGGCGGATATTGATAACCAGTATGCCCCACCTGCTTTCCGTTTACGTAGGCATAATCCATATCCACTAATCTTCCCAAATGTAATTTTACAGTATCAGAATCAGGTAATTGGGAAATATTTACAGTTTTTGAAAACCAGGCCACTCCGGCGCTATTATTTCTATTTTCTGCTGAAACAAAACCCGGAATTTCAATCTCCTTCCAGGATGTTTTATCAACATCAGTCTTAAACCATTCTTCTTGTAAACCGGTATCTTTTTTATCTAAATCTCCATACCAATTATTAATTGCTTTTTGTTCAGCATTCACAACTGAATCTAAAAAAGCCTGATTCCCCCATCTTAAATGTTCTTCGTAAAACTGCGGAAACTCTTTTAAAGCTTCTTTATCCATCCAGGCTGAAACCGGGGAACCTCCCAGCGCTGAATTGATAAGCCCAATAGGCACTTCTTCTTTTTCATAGATCGCTTTGGCAAAAAAATAACCTACTCCAGAAAATTCAAGTATGTTTTCTTTATTTACCTCTTTCCAGGAACCGCCTGAAAGATCGTCACTTTTTCCCGTAAATTCATACTCATCAGGCACTTCAAATTGCCTGATTTTAGAATTATTGGCATTTTCTATTTCAGATGCATAGGTATCTGCCAACCTTCCCATTGGTAATTCCATATTGGATTGTCCGGAACACAAATACACATCTCCAAACAAAATATTTTTCACCTTCACCTTATTTGAGGCATTAAATGTCATAGTATAAGGACCTCCGGCTTTTTGAGCGGGAAGTTTAAGTTCCCATTTACCACTTTCATTGGCCTTTGCCGTAAAATTTTTACCCTGAAATTGTAGCGTTACTACTTCTCCATTGGCGGCCCAACCCCAAATTTTAAGCTCTGTATCTCTTTGGAGCACAACATTATCGCTTATTAATTTAGGCAATTTAATTTGTGCAAATGTATATCCTACACTTACAAAAAATAAAACTACAAATAATTTCTTTTTTAGATCCAGCCTCATAAAAATTTTTAAGTTTTAGCGATAATAAATAAGTTAGAATTCAAAATTAAATCCTTTACGGGTAAGGTTTTGGTAAATTTCTTCATCAAACCTATACAGTTTGGCTGCCCTATGTGAGACCCCGGTTTGTTTACCTCCCGCCTCCTGTAAAAGTTTCATTTTTAAAAATTTTCTTCTAAAATTACTTTTATCCATTTCAACATCTAATATTTCAGTATAAAGTTGCATCAGCTGGAGCAAAGTGAATTTTTCCGGAAGTAAATTAAATCCAATAGGGGCGCGTTTTACTTTTCCGCGTAGACGGTTTAAACTGGACTGCAAAATTTCATTATGATCGTAAATAAGATCGGGAATATCTTTTATTCTGTACCATTTTGCTTCTGAAGCGGTAAAACCGGCCTTAACCTTAAAATCTTCTCTATTTATTAAAGCGTAATAGCCTACGGTTATTACCCGTCCCAGCGGAAATCGGTCTGGCTTACCAAAGGTTTTAACCTGTTCCAGGTAAATATCTTTTACCCCGGTTAATTCTGAAAGCAGCCTATCGGCAGCCACATCTATATCTTCTTCCTTTTTAATCCAACCACCGGGAAGACCCCATTTTCCTTTACTAATACCTTCGCCGTGTTGTACCAGTAAAACTTCCAGGTAGCCTTTTTCAAAACTAAATACACAACAGTCAATCGTTATGGAACTCATAACTTCTGCTGCAGAAAGATCATTTGTAGGTAAAAATGGCAAAGGGTTTTTCATAAGTGTATACAATAGGTATCTTTATAAAGATATAGACAATTTTTAGGCTTTATTTTTACTATCCTACTTTAATTAAGCCTTGTAAATTGCTAATATAAAAAAAAATAACTATACTTGTAGTCAAATAAACCATAAGACATCTGTAAATGGCAAAATTAAATAAGAGTGGTATTGTTTTAATCACCATAGTAGCAAGTCTTGGAGGCTTATTATTTGGGTATGATACGGCAGTAATTTCTGGAGCCGTAGGTGCTCTTGAAAATTATTTTATTGGAGCATTAGAAACTGATAAAGACCTTGCAATAGCTGCTATTTTTCAGTTTAAAGTAATTATTAGTATTTGTGTGCTGGCGCTTGTAGTTTTATTCAGCTCATTTCTACTCAAATTTTTCAGTAAATCAAAAGCCTATCTTATTATTGGGCTTTTTGTGCTTATAGGAGGAGCAGTTTACTACTTTCAATTTTTAACGCTGCCAGGGGTTTTAACCGAAAATTTAAAAAATTCCATCCTTGGGTTTATGGTAAGTAGTGCGCTTGTGGGATGTATTATTGGAGCCTCACTTGGAGATAACGTTGCAAATTCCATAGGAAGGCGAAACGGACTACTTATAGCGGCTATGCTGTTTGTACTTTCTGCAATAGGCTCAGCCTACCCCGATACTATGAATATCTTCTTTGGAGATTCACTTTCAGCTTTTATTGTTTATAGAATTATAGGAGGAATGGGAGTTGGTTTGGCAAGTATGCTGGCACCGCTTTATATTGCTGAAATGGCACCGCCAAAAATACGCGGAAAACTGGTTAGTTTTTACCAGTTAGCTATTGTGAGCGGGATGATGGTGGTTTATTTTGTAAACTACTTTATTGTCCAGGGGCAAACCGAAAGCTGGATAAACACTTCTGGCTGGAGATATATGTTCCTTTCTGAAGGAATTCCCGCTACTATTTTCTTCCTGGCCTTACTTTTAGTGCCTAAAACCCCAAGGTTCCAGGTAATGAAAGGCAATGAAAAGGATGCCCTTAAAGTTCTTTCTAATTTAAATGGCCCCGAAAAAGCACCGGGTGTGTTAGAAGAAATTAAAAAGTCTTTTGGCAAGAAAAAGGCCCACTGGCTTTATTTTGGCGGAACCGTGGTTGTAATTGGTTTACTCTTATCTATTTTTCAACAATTTGTGGGTATAAACGTGGTACTATACTACGCGCCCGAAATTTTTAGAGGAATGGGCATGGAAACCGATGCTTCTATGCTGCAAACCATAATTGTTGGTGCCATTAATATGATCTTCACAGTAGTGGCAATTTCTACCGTAGACAAGTTTGGCCGTAAAAAATTAATGATGATTGGTAGTGCTGTTATGGCGCTGAGTATGATTGGCCTTGGATTCGCACTTTACCTTGAAACCACAGGAATTACGGCGCTAATGTTTATGCTTTTCTACATCGCAGCCTTCGCTATGTCCTGGGGTCCTGTAGTTTGGGTATTATTATCTGAAATTTTCCCAAATTCAATAAAAGGAGTTATGGCAGTAGCTGTAGCCGTGCAATGGCTTGCTAACCTGGTGGTATCGTGGACATTCCCAATGATGAATAATAATTCAGATTTGGTAGCGATGTTCAACAATGGTTTTCCATACTGGATCTACGGAATAATGGCGATCCTTTCTGGCTTGTTTATATGGAAATTCGTACCGGAAACCAAAGAGAAAACACTTGAGGAAATGGAAAACATTTGGATCTCAAAATAAAATAAATCAAGAATTAACGTATGTATTTTTTAGGAATAGATTTAGGAAGTTCTTCAATCAAATTATCGGTACTCGATGCTGAAAAAGGGACAACTATAGCCTCGGCTAAAGTTCCCGAATTTGAAATGGAGATCGCCGCCCCACAATTTGGCTGGGCCGAACAAAATCCAGAAGATTGGTGGGAAAATGTAAAGAAAGGATTTAGCATTCTTAGAGATAAAAAAGGCGTAGACCTTAAAAAAATTAAAGGAATTGGTATCGCCTACCAAATGCATGGGCTCGTTTTAACCGATGATAAACTTAACCCGGTAAGGCCTTCAATTATTTGGTGCGACAGTCGCGCCGTAGAAATAGGAGATGAAGCCTATAAAGCCATTGGTGAAGAAATTAGTAAAAATCAGATTTTGGGTAGCCCGGGGAATTTTACTGCATCTAAACTGAAATGGGTAAAAGAAAATGAACCCGAAAACTTCAAGAAAGCTTCTATTATGATGTTGCCGGGAGATTATATCGCGGCAAAACTTTCTGAAACTCCTCAAATAAGCACTTCAGGTTTATCTGAAGCCGCTTTATGGGATTTCTCTAAAGGAAAATTAGCCACTGAAGTTTTGGATAAAATGGGACTTTCAGAAGATTTTATCCCAGAAATTGTTCCGAGCTTTGGAGATCAGGCCACGGTAAGTTCAGCTATTGCAAATGAACTTGGACTTGATCCCGACACAAAAATCAATTACAGGGCCGGAGACCAACCCAACAATGCATTTTCGCTTAACGCTTTAAAGCCGGGAGACATTGCTACAACAGCAGGAACTTCAGCAGTGATGTACGCCGTGAGTGCTGAAAACACGTTTGATCCAGAAAGCCGGGTAAACACCTTTCTACACGTAAATAATACCGAAAAAGCTAAACACAACGGAGTTCTTTTATGCATCAACGGTTCAGGAATTCTTTACCAATGGTTACGTAAAATAATTTCAGTGGGCAGGGAAGAACTTATTCCCTATGAAAAATTAAACGAAGAAGCTGCTAAGGTAGAACCAGGAAGTAAAGGTCTTCGCTTCTACCCTTTTGGAAATGGTGTAGAACGAATTTTCAGCAATAAAGAAGTAAATTCTGGTATAGAGAATCTTAATTATAACATTCACCAACCGGCTCATCTTATAAGATCTGCTTGCGAAGGAATTGTTTTTGCTATGAACTACGGTTTTGAGGTAATGCAATCTATAGGTGTGGAAGGAAAAGTGGTAAGAGCCGGGAAAGACAATCTTTTTTTAAGTCCGGTTTTTAGAGAAATTTTTGTCAATACCACCCAAACTACTTTAGAACTTTATAATACATCTGGTGCAGAAGGTGCTGCCCGTGGTGCCGCGGTAGGTTATGGATTTTATAAAGAATTTGACGACGCATTTACAAGTTTAAAATGCCTGGAAAGAATGGAGCCTGATCCCAAATTAAGTAAGCAGTACCAGGAGATTTACCAGGAATGGAAACAGAATATTAAAATTAAAGAATAATAATTATGAGTAACAACAAATTTTTTAAAGGAATAGATAAAATTCAATTTGAAGGCAGGGATAGTAAAAACCCTTTAGCCTACAAGTGGTACGACGAAAATAAAACAGTAGCCGGAAAAACACTTAAAGAGCATTTAAGGTTTGCGGTGGCTTACTGGCATACCTTCAACAATAAAGGTGGAGATCCTTTTGGAGCTGAAACTGAAACTTTTGAATGGGACAAAAAGGAAAATGTAATAGATCGTGCCAAAGATAAAATGGATGCGGCTTTTGAATTTATTGAAAAACTTGGAATTCCTTATTACTGTTTTCACGATATAGATGTGGTAGACGATTGTTCTTCGCTTTCTGAATTTGAAAAGCGTATGGAAACTATGGTAGACTATGCTAAACAAAAGCAACAGGAAACCGGGATTAAACTTCTTTGGGGAACTTCCAACCTGTTTAGCGATCCTCGCTATATGAATGGAGCTTCTACTAACCCAGATTTTAATGTAGTTGCTCGTGCAAGCGCTCAGGCAAAAATAGCAATAGATGCTACCATTGCCTTAAATGGTGAGAATTATGTATTCTGGGGAGGCCGTGAAGGTTATATGAGCCTTTTAAATACCGATATGAAGCGTGAGCAGGATCACTTAGCACAATTTCTTACTACTTGTCGTGATTATGCCCGTAAACAAGGTTTTAAAGGAAATTTCCTTATAGAACCAAAACCAATGGAGCCTACAAAACACCAGTACGATTATGATACCGCTACTTCTATAGGATTCCTAAAGAATTACGGACTGGAAAAAGATTTCAAAATAAACATTGAAGTAAACCACGCTACCCTTGCAGGCCACACTTTTCAGCACGAATTACAAACCGCAGTTGATGCCGGGATGTTAGGAAGTATTGATGCCAACCGTGGAGATTATCAAAATGGATGGGATACCGATCAATTTCCAATAGATGTTTATGAAATTACCGAAGCTATGTTAGTAATCCTTGAAGGAGGAGGAATTCAGGGTGGAGGAATCAATTTTGATGCGAAAGTAAGAAGGAATTCTACCGATCTTGAAGATAAATTTATAGCGCATATTGCCGGTATGGATGCTTTTGCACGCGGACTTATCGCTGCAGATAACGTATTACAAAACACCGATTACAAAAAGCTTAGAAAAGAGCGTTATGCATCTTTTGATAGCGGTAACGGAAGCAAATTTGAAAATGGAGATCTTTCTCTTGAAGAAATTAGCAAAATAGCTAAAGAGCTTGGCGAACCAAAACAAATAAGCGGCAAGCAAGAATTATACGAGCAAATTATTGCCAATTCTTATTAGGAATTCGGCTTAATTAAACTTTATAATAAATCCTTTGAAACTTGTTTTCAGGGGATTTTTTTGATTAATGAAGTTTTGAAATCAACTCCGTTTAAAGAATGTTTTTAAATCAAAAAAACCTCCTTTTCAGGAGGTTTTTTGTTTTACTTTTTTGATTCTGCAACGGAAACTTTTCGGAATTCTTTTAAAAGTTTTTCCAGTTCTAGAGAAGATTTTCTCGCTCTGGTACCGGCGCTTTTATTGCCAGACTCCAACTGCGCATTAGCTTCTGTTTGGAAATTTTCAAATGTAGATTGAATGTTTTCAACAAGTTCTTTCATGATAGTAGTTTTAAAATTTAAAACGCTAAAATAGCAGAATATTCCCCGGAGACCTCAATTTTAGGATATTTTTGCTGAAAATTTTTAAAGAAAATCACCTATAATCTTAAAGCAGGTCCCCTCACCAATATTTAATCTTCTATAACCCATTTTTTATCAAATAATTAGCCTACGAAAAGAATGTTTTAAAATATTGGGATAGATTTAGAAGGTTATATCAAATTAAAAGTTTCAAAAAAAAAACCTGCAATTTTTAAGATTGCAGGTTTCAAAGTAAGGGCGCTTAATTTACTGAAGCATCTCATACAACTTTTCAGCTGCTTTACTGGAAGATGCAGGATTTTGCCCGGTAATTAAATTCCCGTCCTTGAGGACATGAACTTCCCAGTCTCCAGACTTCGAATAAATTCCCCCATTTTCTTTCAGCATATCTTCTACTAGAAATGGAACTACCTCGGTTAACTGCACCGCTTCTTCTTCAGTATTTGTGAAACCGGTTACTTTTTTCCCTTTCACTAAAGGTTCCCCGTTTTCATTTTTTACGTTTTTAAGAGCTGCAGGTGCATGACATACTAAACCTATTGGTTTTTTCTGCTTATTAAAGGCTTCTATTAAAGCAATAGAAGTTTTATCTTCTGCAAGATCCCATAACGGGCCGTGACCCCCAGGATAGAATACCGCGTCAAATTCTTCCGCTTTAATTGTATCTAATTTTTTAGTATTCTCAATCACTTTTTGAGTTTCAGCATCTTTATAAAACCGCTTTGTATCTTCGGTTTGAGCATCTTCACTTTCACTGTTGGGATCTATTGGCGCTTTCCCTCCTTTTGGTGTAGCTACCGTAACATCCACTCCTTTATCTATTAAGTTGTAATAAGGTGCTGCGAATTCTTCAATCCAAAATCCTGTTTTTTGTCCTGTGTCTCCCAATCTGTCGTGAGAGGTTAATACAAATAGTACTTTCATATCTTTTATTTTTTCTTTATTCATTTAAATATTTGAAACTTCTTAACTACGCACTGCTTTCTCAATTGGAGTTCTTCCATCCAGAATTTCAAAAACCTGGTTATGCTTAACGTCGCTGTCCAGAACTTCAACAAGAGTGCGAGCAACGTTAGCCCGGGAAATACTCTCCTGTTCTTCTAATTTTTCTTTTAATTGAATTTCTCCTGAACCTTCTTCGTTAGTGAGAGCACCCGGTCTTACAATGGTATAATCCAAACCACTTTTACGCAAGTACTCGTCAGCATTTCCTTTTGCTTTTAGGTAGTCTTCCAAATCTTCACTAATACTGGGATTGTCTGCTCCCATAGAGCTAAGCATTACAAATTTTTCAACTCCTGCACGCTTAGCCGCATCTGTAAATTTTTTTGCTCCTTCCTGATCAACTCCTTCTACATTTTTTCCTTTAGAGCCGGCTGCAAAAATTGCTTTATCCACATTTTTAAAAGCATTGCTCAAATCTCCTTCTAAATCGGCCAGCACAGCAGCTACATTTTCTTTTTCAAAATGCTCTTTTTGCTCCTGCTTTCTCACCATCGCAATAGGTTGGTATTCACCTGATTTCTTTAATAAATCGATAATGATTCTTCCCGTGCTGCCGTTTGCACCGGCAACTAATACATTTTTCTTTTTACTCATAATCTTTTTCTTTTTTATTTATAATCTTAATTAATTTTAAGCAGCTTAGGATAAGCTAATAATTACTTTTCCTTCTGCCCTTCCCGTCGCCAGGTATTCATAGGCATCAATTCCATCCTCGAATTCATAAATAAGGTCTACTGTTGGCTTGATATTTCCCTCTTCTACCATTGTTTTGATTTCCTTCAACTGGGCAGCATTAGGCTGCATCCAGGTATGCTTATAGGCTATCGATTTTTCCTCAATAAGATTGGATAATTGTTCCGGTAATTTATAATCTGGTATCCCCATAATTTTGGCCGATTCTTCGTCTGGTGGACCTACGATTGAAGTTACAACTCCGCCTTTTTTAATTATTTTGAAGGCATCAAACGTATAATCATCTCCCAAAGTGTCAAAAACTATATCCAGGTTATTCGCAACTTCTTTGTAATCTTCTTCTTTATAATCTATCACCCGGTCGGCTCCAAGGGCTTTCACCCAATCTACATTTTTGCTACTGGTGGTGGTATAAACAATAGCTCCCTTTGCTTTGGCGTACTGAATGGCAAAACTCCCCACCCCACCGGAGCCGGCGTGAATAAGAATCCTGTCGTCTTCTTTTAGCCCTGCTTTTTCTAAAGCCTGGATTGCGGTGAGCCCTGTTAACGGTAATCCAGAAGCTTCTTCAAAAGATATATTTTCTGGCTTTTTAGCAACTTTATCAGCATTAATTGTAACAAATTCTGCTATGGTACCCATTTGTTCTTGTGGCACCCTGGCGTAAATTTCATCTCCGACCTCAAAACCAGTAACATCATTGCCTTTTTCCACAACCACGCCGCTAACATCAAAGCCAATGGTTACCGGTAGATTCAAATCAAGCAGTTCTTTTAAATGACCTTGTGCCATTTTATAATCAATAGGATTTAAGGAAGCAGCTTTGACTTCAACTAAAATATCATTTGATTGTATCGTTGGTTTTTCGATCTCATTAATCGATAAACTTTCTTTAATTTCTCCGTATTTTACTATCTGTAGTGCTTTCATATCTATTGTTTTTTATTCGATAATCGAGAGTTAGGTGTTTCAATATTTGCTTCGATTGAAAAAATAGATTTTCGAAACAAAATTCGAATACTCTCGTTATTCTCGATGTTAAAAATTTATTTATCAGTAAGTTACTATATTATTTATCATTTTGCCTGTCTAAAAGAATATCAGACCATTTATTCAGGGTATCCTTTAGAAGCATTATTTCTGTTAGGGTTACATCTTCCGTCAGTAAAGTATTTAGAAGTTTCTCTGGAATTGGAATCGCAGTATTTTTTAGCTTTTTTCCTTTTTCCGTAAGCTGAATAAATACACTTCTTTCATCTTTATTAGAGCGTTTGCGCTGCAGCAAATCCATTTTCTCCATCCGTTTAATAAGCGGGGAAAGGGTATTGGTGTTTAGCAATAATTTTTCTCCAATTTTATTCATCGCTATATTATCGTTTTCCCACAATACCAATAAAACCAAATACTGAGGATAAGTTAAACCCATTTCTTCCAGGAAGGGCTTATAAGCTTTCGTTATTAGTCTGGAAACCGAATAAATAGGAAAACAGATCTGGTTGTTCAATTTAAGTTGCTGATTGTCCATACTATTTATTTTTTGAGTTTCTCCAGGCTCTCCACGCGCCAGATGACCAGAGTGCCCAGGCTATGAGCACCGGTTGAAAGAAAAGCCGTATTAATCTTGCCCTATCTGAATCTAAAGCGCCAAAAGCATCTTTTCCGTCTAAATACTGCGCAACGTTACCCGGAAAAACAAGAACAAAGAAAATCGCTAATGCCCAACCAATGGTAGCACGTTGCTTTTTCCAAAATAATAGAGCGAGGCCTAATGCCATCTCAACTAATCCAGATAAAATAACTACTAAATCTTTGCTTAACGGAAGCCAATCTGGCACCTGAGCCTGGAATTCTATTCTATTAAAGGTTAAGTGGCTAAAGCCTGCATACGTCATAAACAAGGCTAGTAAGATTCTAAAAATGTTTTGCGTTAGTGTTGTTTCAACGTTTCCTTTCATTCCTTATATTTTAATCGCACAAAATTAAATCGCGCACGATGCAAATGTAAAGAATTAGGTAAAAATAGAGGCCTTGATTAGCATAGTATTAACTTCTTGCCATTAGAGTTAGTGCAAAAAACGGTCATAGTATACCACCCTGGCCGGATTAAAGTGAACCACCTTGGCCGGGTCAAACTGAACCACTTTAGCCGGAGTAAAGTGAACCACTAAAAAATCGATTCTATTTGTAAGGAGCCAAATGTCTTTTTTTGTAAAAAAGACCATGGCCAATAAACAGATAGATATGCGAAAAGTAAAACAGATTTTTAAGTTGTACAGCCAGGGCGTCAGTAAACGCCAGATAAGTTCGAGCTTGGGGTTATCACGTAATACCATCACTAAATACATCGCCTTTTTTCAGCGTTACCAGTTTACAAGCTACGAGGTCTCTGCAATGACCCTTGAAGAGTTACACAAACTTTTTAAGTCAGATCAAAAGCCAAAGAGCGCTCAATTGTTGACCCTGGAGAAGTACTTTCCCTATTTTGATAAGGAATTGCGTAAGACGGGGGTAACCAGGCAACTGCTCTGGCAGGAGTATTATGCGAGACATCCTGATGGCTTTAAGTTATCCCAGTTTAAATACTGGTACCATCAATGGACTAAGGAGGTATCACCGGTGATGCACCTTACCCATAAGGCTGGCGATAAGCTGTTCATCGATTACACCGGTAAGAAACTTAGCATTGTAGATCGTCACACAGGAGAACTGCAAGATCTGGAAGTTTTTGTGTGCGTTCTGGGCAGTAGCCAATACACGTATGTGGAAGCCTCGCCAAGCCAGAAGAAAGAAGATTTTATACGTAGCGTTGAGAATGCACTTTGGTTTTATGGTGGGGTGCCCAATGCCCTGGTACCCGATAACCTGAAATCCGCCGTAACCAAGGGGAGTCGTTATGAACCCAAGGTCAACGAGACCTTCTCTGATTTTGCGGAATATTATGAAACCGCAGTATTGCCCACAAGAACATATAAACCCAGGGATAAGGCTATTGTAGAGAACGCTGTACGGATAATATATACCAGGGTATTTGCACCGCTACGCCACCAGACCTTCCATAGCGTACCCGAAATTAATAAGGCAATACTCGAACTTCTAAAAACACATAATGAAATGTCTGTATATATTAATATAATACTACCCCACATTTCAATTTAAAAGTATACCACTTATTACCAACTTGAACGTCCAACTAGAGACGTTCGGAAAATGATAAGCATGTATACAAAACAGGAAATAATATTA
>NZ_JAFLQX010000008.1:0-20524 GCF_017579965.1 Salegentibacter sp. BDJ18 | reverse complement strand
GTCAATGCCAATTAGGAACTGGGGCATTATTTTAAATCAGTTCCTTACGATCTATGAAAAAAGGGTCAGACTTTAAAAAGTCCAACCCCTGTTATTTTAACTTTACACACTTTGCGGGATAGTGTCGGTATCTAAGAATTTATTTCTATTGGTGTCGCAATTTTTGTCATTACTGGGGTATATAAATCTAAATTTTGCTCTGGAGTCTCTAAACTGATTATCAATGAATACTTAGTAATTGAATTGTACCTCTTTAAATGCGACCGTTGTCTCCACCACCCCATAATCGGGAATATTCCTATCATATTACAAGACGCAATTTCAGAGGCTTTACCTGTCCATGTATCGGAGTGTATTGAGCCTTTCTTCCTACCCTGGGAACCGACTGTCCACCTATCACTACCGCTATCATTTTCTATGAGGTCATCATCTTCTATAGCAGCCTTATTAATCCGCTTTTTAAATTCCTCCTCGCTTTCCGTGGGTGAATTTAAATCGAAACCAAAGCCGTGTGAGCGATATCTATACTTGTCTTTCCAACCTATTCTTCCAGGTCCAGGTTCAATGAAATATGAAAGGGTAATTTTCACCTTTACTTCAGCATCAGGATTATCGATTAAGATTTCTTCTGGCCAAGGTATTTTATAGAAGTGCATATCTTTAAAAGATATTTGACCATTCTCCTTTTTTATGAAAGGTTGGATTTCCTCTTCGGCTATGTAAGTTAAAGCATTATTATATGTATATAAAGCTTTATCGAGGTCAGGGATTCCATATCCAAAAATTTTCATTATTTTCTTTACATCAGTCTTCATTTTTCTGTTCAATCCAAACTGTTCATACATTTCATCTTTTAATTCCGCTGCATGGACAATTAACCCTCTAATAGTTTCAGACGATAATTCAGGATATTTATTTGCAATTTGCGCAGCGAACCATGCAGCTTGAGCAGATGCGGCACTTGTAGCTCGCATTAAATCAAATTGACGAATAAGAATATGTTTAGAAGTGGAGAGAAGATTAAAATCTTCATATCCGTGCATAAATTCACTATCATCCTTTGCCTTTAAAATATTTCCACCTTCGAATACGACATCTGGTTTATATGGCCACTTGCTATCCCATTCCGAAGACGTGGAGCTATAAGGCGATAATCCATATATATTAGCTAGATTAAAATAATCAGAATATTCATCACCATCAAATTCTACCTTTCGAGTAAATGCACCTATACTCAACGCATTCCAGGATTGTGCGGGATTTTTAACTGAGGTTTGTAAATTGGAATCTGGATAAATTCTCCAATCATTTATATTTTCTAAATTACCTGCACTTAAAATGACAAGCTTAGAAGCATCATCTTCTTCTCCAAAACACAATTTGTCTACTGCGGCCGACCAAGAAGAGGGTTCACCATAATGCGAATTAACATCGGCAGTAACAGCCATACAAAAAATTATAGTATTATTAGGCTTATGAATAAGAGCTCTATTCATTGCCTGACTTGTGATATCTCCCCATAATTCCACAGGATTTTCACCTTCATTTGGTAAGATTTTCACTGAAATCAAATCGTGATAAACGTGATAATCGCCTGTCGAAGTTAGCGCATCCTCTAAACTGTTAAAAATAGCGAGCCCCGCCATTAAGGTTCCATGTCCTGAATGGTCATGATTCAACCATTTTGGGTCAACAGAAAGACAACTATCTTCGGCTAAAAAGGGCTTCAATAATGAATGCTCATTGTTAATTCCTGTATCCATTACACATATAGAAACAGAGTTGTCGTGCACATTTAATCTATCTAGCAAATCATTAATCCAATCTATTTGTTCTTTTCTACTTTCATTGTACCAAAAGCCTGCAGCCTCATGACCTAATCTAAATTCGGCAAGATTATCATCTCTTGCAATTAACTCTTTTAAATCTTGATTTTTACATTTTACTAAAAAAACTAGTCTTTCAGGAAATACAATTCTTGCATCCTTATGTTCTATTCCCAATTCTTCTAGAGTGTTAAGAAAATTTCGGCTGACCAAGTCCATTTCATCACTTTCAAATCTTAACCAGACTTCGCACCATACAGGAGTGTCTCCAGGAATTAAAGCTTTTCGGTCTGTCCATAAGCTCTCAACCATTGCGAGGCGAACATCCTCAATACCGTTAATAAGCTTCTCATTTTTTGCCTTACCACTTTCTACTGTCTTAGTCCTATAATCTTCAATCTTTTGAAGAAAATTTTTCTCCTTCCCTTCGGGTACATACACAGTAGCAATGACTGTTATTTCTTCATTATCCAACTCTTCACGCACATTTAATAATCTAATATTTTGCCTAATATCTTCGAGACTTTTGGTAATAATCTCTTTTCCTGATTGACTAGAAAATTGAATATACGTGCCCTCACGACTTCTTAAAGAAAGAGCCTCTCTTTCAACTCGTTCTTCCTGATTTAATATCCTGAGCTCTTCAAAGGACCTTTGCAATCTTTGGGCATGAGATTCTCGTTCTCTATTTGGAATGTTGTTTTTGGGTCGTGCTTGCTGTGGGGAGGTATAATCAAGAGAAGAGTAATATTCATTAATCTTAATGTGTACGTATTTGTCACTCATTTCTATTCTTTATATGCTGAAACCCTATCTGAAATCATTTGTTTAAAAATCTCTAGAGTTATTACATTTTGATTATTAATTATTATATGTTTTATAGAATCAATACAAGCTTGTGTTATTTCTGCATGACTTAAATTGGAAGTAGAATTAAGAATGGATTTTATATCAAAATCTGGATAAAAACCAGCAAGCTTATTTTGCACTAAAAGAGCAGTTTCTTTTTTATTAGGTAAGCTATACGTTAAAACATCATCAAACCTTCTAAACAAAGCGTAGTCAAGACTTGCTCTTGAATTAGTTGCAGCCACAATCAAACTTTCTGATTTATCATACTCGATAAATTGAAGAAATGAATTTAGAACTCTTCTCATTTCCCCAACGTCATTTTCTTTGTTTCTTTCGGAGCCGATAGCATCAAACTCATCAAACAAATACACCCCTGGTCTTTCCCTAATTAGGTCGAAAATCTGTCTTAATTTAGCACTAGTTTCCCCCATAAATTTAGTCACCATTTTATCCATAAGGATTATATAAAGTGGTTTCTCCAATTCATGAGCAATCACCGATGCAGTCATTGTTTTCCCAGTACCTGGTGGACCAGATAACAAAATTTTCCTTCGGTTCTCAAGTCCGAATTTAATTAAAGTTTGCTTTTTATGAAATTCTTTTAAAATTCTTTGTATTCTTAATTGTAAATCTTCTCTAACTATTAATTCGTTTAATCTGCTTTGAGGTTTCACCTCTAAGACCAAATCACTTAGTTCAGGAGATAAAGCCTTGAAAGTTTTCCTAGTTCCTGTTCCTTTGGATTTATCGATTAACAGTTTTATGTCTTCAGCAATCTGACTGTGTCCCTGTCTAGCCTCATGAGCTGCAAGCTGAAGAGCTAATGAGATAAATCTCTCATTTCCGTCTTCGAAATGTGATTTAATTAACGCTTTTATTTGTTGGGCAGTTGCCATTTTTAAAATTTAATTACAGCTTTCTCGCCAGGAGAAATAATATCCCTCTAAAGGTATAAAAAGCAATGTTTATTAATGAAAGCAATAATACAATTTCTTTCTCGCACTGTATTCAAATTATAGTATAATGAGATTTTGCTCGGTTGAGCTATCCTGCAAAATGTATAATTTTAAAATTCCTATAAAATTTTTATCATTTCCAGGTTTTAAGGAGTTATGTAACTTGCCGTGAAAACAAAATTAGTCCTTCATGTTTCTAAAATGTGTACGATAAATTTCTTTTGGAGAAGTAGTTTTAATTAATTTTTAGAGGAAGTTTCGGGAAATAAAAAATCCACTCAACTAATTTACAGATAAATGTACTTGAATTCAGTAGTAGGGAAAATTATTATATCGACCCAATTCTTACAACATATAGCTAATTCTTTGTTAAACCAAATGCCTCTTCTTTCACCCCTCACGTTCATTAAAATCTGTTGGCTATTACCTGATTTAATGGCCTCACCAACTACCCAATGCATTGTCTGCCTCTTGTTCGAATTTGTTCTGGGTCTTCCTTTTATTGGTACATCAAACTCTTGATAATCTCTACCGCTGTCAGCCTTACAGAATAAAATCAGCACTCTTACTGGTTTTATTGATTTAAAACAATGTTCTTAAACACCATGAGATTTACTATACCTACATAAAAGTTACTCTCTTTTCTTATATACAGATAAATCCTCCTCTTCATCCTCCTCGTCTCCAAATTGCATCAATGTACCTGAATCATTAAGAAATTTCACCATTATTATCGATTGCTCAGTTTCGGAACCATTTTCATTATAAGTATCAGTGTTAGTGCCTTCATCATAAGTTAAGGTCAAGATACCATTTTGAAAGACGTAACTTCCGTGAAATTCAACTGTTCTTCTCTCAATTACAGTGTCAGGCTCGTCTTCAGTAATATTGCAGTTTTCATCCAAGTCAATGTGGTAGAAGACGGCTTCTTCATCAAGATAAACAGAAAATCTATCCATAGTGAAAACGAGTTGCATTCCATGCATAATTTCCCGACTTAGCGGAACAAATGGGCAGTCATAAGTAGTGTTCTCATATGGTTCTCCTGGTTGAAGGTCTGTGGAACCTATCCAGTCCCAAACGCCAACAAGGGGATTCACATATATTTCGAAGGATTTGTCAGCTAATAATTCCCCATCATCATTTTTGATTTCTGCAAGTATAGGTATTACTAACTCAAAATTTCCAGGGTTAACTTTAACTTTGAACTTAGCTAATCCATTGACATCAGTGCGATATGGGCCTGTCGGAGTGTAAGAAATGTATGGATTATTACTGGAAACTCTAACGAGAGCATCTTTTACGGGTTGATTTTCGCCATCCACAACAAGGAGTTCAACTTCAACTTCTTTGTTTTCATCAATGTTTTCTTTGTCTCCCTTTTTAACTTCAATTTTTAATCCCACTGCTGCTGCAAACTCTAACGGGGAATTTTCTATTGGACTTCCATCACCCTTCTTGACAATAGCTTTCATATATTGTATAGCGTCTGAGGTACTACCCAATTCCCAGGTGGTTTCAGCTATTCCATTTTCGTCTGTAAATACCTTATCAGGTAAAGCTTTGCCATGACCAGGTTGGGCCTCAAAATAAACTGGCACATCAGATTCAGGCTGACCATTGGAATCGAGTAACAGTACTTTAAGCGGTTTGCTCAAAATTTTATTAACCTGACCAATTTGATTGTCCCCCGAAAGTTTTTCAACCTTGAATGGCGTCAAGAAAGAAACAGAATCACTTCTAAAGGAAGTTTGAAAATCCTCTAATTGTTTAGAGAGAATGCGGCCTCTTATTCCAATGGAAGATTTTATGTATGCATCTGCCCGAAAATGCCAGTTGTCTTCTGTTGATGTCTTTTCCTTCATATCCAGCTGAGGCCCCACGTCAACATTCGGCCCTATCAAACCATAAAAAAGAAATGTGGTTTTAAACATAACCGCCACGTTCGCCTCAGATGTTACAACGCCCTCTTTTTCCATAACTTTAACTGTGGTGTTGGGCTCAAAAATAAATAGGTCGTCCCAATCGCCGTTAATATACTGAGCGCCCAAATCCAATTCACCTTTTGTTGAAACATCTAATCTTCTTCTAAGGGCTCCCTCTACATGTCCCCCGAATTCAACATCCAAGGATGTCTTTACCAACACGTTTACGGGAAGAACTGCTGGCACCCCCAATATAACTACTGGAACTCTAAACCTGAATTTAAAGTACCAGGCTCTCAAAGTTTTGGACTGTGTAGCCAATGTTAATTTTTGTTTGGCCTCTACCAATAAAGAAAAGTCAGATTCCACATATGAACCCAAGGAACTAAACTTCATGTATTTCTCTCCGTTATCAAAATTGAAGTCATAAGACCAGTCAAAGTCATAGCTTGTGGAGCCGTTAATCAGAGCCACCTCAAGATTACTATCACTGAGTAATTCGAAATTCTCAAAAGAGAAAGCTCCTTTACTGCTTTTTTCATAGCTTTTTACAAGGCTCTCATCGTCAAGATGTAATTCTAATCTTCCTGATTTAAATAAATCATCTAACGAGGCAGGTTCTGTTGTCAAAGTCACATTGTCACTTTCCTTTTTTACCGTAAGTACTTTTCTTAAAAAGCCGTTGCCCTGTTCCCCGACAATTGTTCCCCCTTCATTTATATCAAGGTCACTACCTCCAAAAATATATGTTCCTTCTTCTATTTGCAGTTCTGTACTTATTAAGGGATTAGCTATGGAATCAATTATTGTTACATTATCATGCAGAACTAATTCATCCTGAACTGTCGGAGAGGTTGGTTCAACGGGCGTGGGTGAATCATCTTCTTTTGAACATCCCCAAAAGGTTAGAAGTATTAAAACCACAACCGTGAACAATTTTAAGTTTTGGTTATTTCCCATAATATAAATTTTTTACAGACATTACACGGAAGGTTCCTACTTGACATTTACAATAGGAGAAACTTTTTAATCTCTAAATTTGGAAGGGGAGAAATAAAGATAACTAGAAAATACGTAGCTTCAGTAGCACTCAATTTATAAAATTGGTGAACAACCTAATAAAACGATAAAAGATGTTTTGGGTATTAAAAAGCTATATGCTTCTGACAAAAAGGTTAATAAATAACCTACACTGCCATTTCATATTATATAAAGCTAAGCGTAATAATAATGGGCTCGAAAGTAACTTTTGGACCTAAACAATTGGTTATATTTTTTTGTTACTTCATAGGTCAGTGATGGTAGGAATAGGCTCATCTTTGGGTAAAATATTTCCACTCTCTTTTTTTAATGAAGATTTAAAAATCAACATAGCTCAAAATATGGAATGATTTTATGAAAAATGAACTTGGTTAAAGGAAGCAACCAATTAAACTTCATGTCTAAAGAAAGTAAGAGGGGGAATTGCAAAAAAAAAGCTTCTATTTTGAGTCAACGACTTCACTCTTAAAACCCACTTCGTTACGAATCACCTCTTATTTTCGGGAAAAATTCGGGAAATAAAAAAGCCATTTAGTTGATTTACAGCTAAATGGCTTTGAATTTAGTAGCGGGAACTGGACTCGAACCAGTGACCTTCGGGTTATGAGTTTTCAACCCTCACCCTTCAAAAGCGCCTAAAACACCTGTTTTTCAATGATTTATGATTGGTGTAATTTTTTTTAATATTAAAAAATAAGGCTTGAAACTAATAAATGTTGTACCTATGTTGTACCCATAATTTACTATATTTATAATTCAATGTATTTATTATGGCAACCATTAGAGCAGTTTTACGTAAAAAAAAGAACTCAGAAAATAAATTTCCGATAGCAATTAGGATCACAAAAGACAGAAAAAGTACGTTTCTGGGTACCGGTCAATATATTGAAGAAAAATACTGGGATAAAACAAATAGGTGTGTGAGGAAAAAACATCCTAATGCCAATTACATCAACAATTTTATTATATCGAAAATTGCCGAAGCAAATAAGAAAGTTCTCGAAGCTGAAAGCAGTGAAGAATACCAAAACGTTAGATCCATAAAAAGGAAAATCACACAGAATAAAAAAGTCGATTTTTTTGAAATTGCAGATAAGCATCTGGAAAATTTAAAAAACAGGAATCGACATCATCAATATGATACTGAGGTAGGTCGCTTAAAAAAGCTAAAAAAATTTATAGAGAAAAACGAATTAGGTTTTAATGAGATAACTGTTTCACTTCTTAAAAAATTTGAAGCCTATTTACTTCATAATAAAAAGCGTTCACCGCGTACGGTAGTGAACTATCTGATTTTAATACGAACTATTTACAATCTTGCCATATCTGAATCTTTAGTTGACAGAGGTATGTATCCCTTCGGAAAAGGAAAAATTCAGATCAAAATTCCAGAAACCCAGAAAATTGGTTTAAACCTTAAAGAGATACAACGCCTGGAAAATGCCGCCGATCTGACAGAACCTCAGCAAAAAGCCGTGCATGTATGGCTTATCAGTTTTTATTTTGCCGGGATCAGGGTAGGTGATGTATTAAAATTAAAATGGTCAGATTTTAATGATGGAAGGTTAATGTACCGAATGAACAAAAACAGTAAATTGGTAACCCTTAAAACACCAGAAAAGGCTGAGGCTATATTCAAACAGTATCGAAAGAAAGATTCCCTACAGGATTTAATTTTTGATTATCTCAAAGACACAGACCTATCAGATACCCATAGAGTTTCTATTAGAACCCAAAGTGTAAACAGAAACCTAAACCGGCTCCTAAAAAGGGTGGCATCAAAACTAAAGATCAAGAAAAAAATGAGCATGCACATTGCGCGGCACAGCTTTGGGAATATTTCTGGGGATAAAATCCCAATTCAAATGCTGCAAAAGCTTTACCGTCATTCATCGGTGACTACCACCATAAATTATCAAGCGAATTTTATTCATAAGGAAGCTGATGATGCATTGGATAGTGTAATCAATTTTTAAATTTAGGTGATGGCAATTACCTAAATTTTTTGAAAGGTGCCGGTGACCTCAGTAGTATCTTTCCATTTCCAAGAATATCTTCTGCAAATACAGATGCGGGAGAGATTAATTTCAGGGTTATTAAAGATATATTCAGTAATGGATTAACAGAAAATCTGCTAATTATGTCCGTCAATTTTTTTAAATATTTCTGGCATTGACTCTTCATCAATTGCTTTCATATCTATTAATTTCAGAGATTTTACCATTCTCTGGGTATTGGTTTTATAATATTGAAAATGCGGTGCTTCCAAATGAGACTCGTATGCTTTTTTATCAGCATAAATTTCTAAAATCCTTATTTGGTTAGGGTTTTCCGTTTGATACATGGGGAAAATTGAAACGACCCCGGGCTCCACCCTAACAGAGGCCTCAGCTTCTTCTTTCAAAATTTCCTTATATTCCTCTATGTACTCAGGATAAATTTCTAATTCTGCTATTCTGATGAGCATTTCCTTAGAGCTGAAGGCATCTTTACTTACATTATTTTCTTTGCAAGATGAAAAACATAGTATGATTGTTAAGAAAGCAAGCTGGATTTTTAATGACTTCATAACTCCCATTTTTATTTATTATATCTCCCTTAGATTTCTATATTCTCACTGGTTAAAAACCAATTTAGAAAAAATTAAGTTTCCCAGCTTGTAATATACAGTTATTTAAAAGTCCTTTATATTTGAATTCAAGTTGAAGATAGCGGTTAAGGAGTGGCCAACACCTTGCAGATGATGGGGGCGACTTGCGGCTGATAAAGACGGCGTTATCTAATATTAATCTGCAAATAAGTCCCGTATGAGGCGGGGCTTATTTTATCCAGCGCTGAGGCGAGAGTTTCTAGCATATTATATATCTTACCAAGGTACATAAGTGAACCACCCGGAAAAGGAAATTCAGTAATTAAAACTTTACACGATTCTTTATGGTTTTTCAAGTGTTAGGCAAGATTTTATTGCTCTGGTTCTCTCGGCCTTTTTAGTGAAGACTATAATGTATATCTCCCTTCATAATTTTTGGTATGTTTGTGACCTCTGAGCTGCTATAAATAATTGATACTAAAAATTTGCATATACATTCGTCCGTACCACCAACAGGAAGGCTTACTTCCTAGTATCATTCTTTTTCATTCGCAAGTCAGTTATTTTCCACAATTGATAGTCCATTTTATACATAGATTTAAATGCTAAACATATTTCCGAAATCATTTTACTGAAATCCTCGTCAGGCTTCCATTTAACTTTGAAGTTTCCAATATCTATGTCATTATGTTTTTCTGTATGCGATAAAAAGAATTTTCTAAACATTAAGAACAATGTATCTTTGTAAGTATGAAATAATTCAGGATATTTTCTTTGCACATCGATTGAGAAAAATGAATTTTCCTCATACTCAAATCCACTGAATTTTTTTAGCTTAAAAAGTTCTAGCCAAAAAGAATCGCTCATATTTTTCAGGTTATCAGCATGAAGAAATGATGTTGTTAAGTAAATCCCTTCTAAATCAGTTGCTAAATAATAAGTGCCGCCAGTCTTTTTTGATTCAATTATTAATGATGGTCCATATAAATTCACGTACATTTTACTTGTATCAAAGTCATCTTTAAAATTTCCATATTCTATAGCCAAATCAGCAATTTCCCCAAGTATGCCAGAAGTTTCGTAAGTCAAATTTGTTAACTCTTCCTCACTTTGGTTCTCCATATCAAATAAAGAGTTCCTTTGCCGGTTCAAAACTTCAATCCAGCGGTCGAAATTCTTAAAATCACCTTTAATTATATTATTTAATCGATTATTCATTGAATATTAAATTGGTTAGGAGTAATTAATATTAGTGCGTTAATAAACTTAACATCCTGTCATTTACTGACTCAAGTTGGTTGGATTGAATGCGAATACCAAATATGCTCCGTTTACCGTTATTATAATTCCTAATAATATGGGACATTAAGTTCATCTTTTAGAGAAAGAATTTCATCTTCTATTTCTCGAATTTCTTTTCTAAGAATATTGATATTTTCCTTACGTTTATAGCATTCTTCTTCTAAGGTTGCAATTTTTTCAAGTTTAGAATTGTGATTATCAATTAAAAATTTATTCCTCTCAATTTCCTCAAATAAATATTGCTGATAACCCTCTACATAGCTACCATATTCATCCTCGGACAAATATTCCCACTTTTTACTTTTTTTTGAAATAAGATATTTCTTCAATGTCTCAAATGAAAAATTGAAATAAAAATTATCAAGGAAATCTACGAGGTCTATAGACAAAGTAGGCTTTTTGATTCGTGATAATTTTTTCTTCTTATCATCATCTATAGAGTTCGAAAAGAATGGTTCAATAAAATACTCTTTATCACCAACGGTCGCTACAATGTCAATTCTAACCTTCCCCAGCTCGGTATTATACTCCTTTTCGGTTTCTATTCCTTCTATTGCTAAATTTTTACTATCAGTTAGATTTGCTGTATCCGTCCGAGCCAGTGTTTTTAGAAGTTATGGATTCTGGTCATTTCTAGTAGAGATATATTCCCCATCATTCCCTTCCTTATCTATCCCTGCCATCTATAAAACTCTACTGGGTTTCAAAGCTCTGAATAAAGCTAAGAATACCTAAAAGGATTATTCCTTTGTTCTCCCGATCCATATTGATTAGTACTGGTCTGTTATTATATCTGAAGAGCACAGCTGTCCACAAGGATTTAGATTGGAGATTCTGCAATGTATCTGTATAAATCTTTTCTCTGGATTCTTCGGGTTCTCCTTCACTATAATCAAGCATATGCTTATTACCCCTTTGAAGCTTTTCGAACTGGGCCTGGGTCACTTTCCTTTTGGGAAGATTTTCGTTTGATCCAAAATACTCCCATATTAAAAAATAAATTTTCATTATTTCTTCCAACTCCTGCGGGGAAACATCTGCTCTGTAACCTAGAAGAACGGTTAGGAAGAAAGGTTGATGTTTAAATATTTCCTCACAAATCCTATTTACATACTGCGCATCTAAAGTGTCTATTTTTCTGATCAGACCGGCTAATTCAGAAGTTTCACTATTGTCCTTTTCATTATAAGTCACTTTCTTCATAATTATATTTTAGTATAGGATTCTTGTGGTATCTCTCAAGGGAAGCTTGCTAAGCTTTTTGATAGCCGGGCAATAACTCCTCCAGTTTTTGGATGCTATGATTAGGTATTCTTTGCAGAGTATCCTCTAACCACTGTTGGGGATTCACACCCTGCATTTTACAACTCCCAAAGAAGGAATATAACATAGCCGCATTTTGCGCAGCCTTGTGAGAGCCTGCAAACAAGAAATTTTTTCGGCCGAGAGCCAATGGACGAATAGCATTCTCAATAAGGTTGTTATCCAATTCGATCCTGCCATCTTCAAAGATCACCTCGAACTTAGGATATTGATTTATAAAATACGTCATGGCTTTCCCCATCGCACTTTTAGGTAACACCTTAAACTGTTCTTCCTGGATCCAGGTTTTGATCTGTTGCAGTAGCGGCAGCACCTTTTGTAATCTTAGTTCCTTTCGCATCTCTGCATCCCCGGCTGCTGCTTCTTTGATCGCTCGTTCCTCCCTATAAATTTCACTAAATATCGCTAGTGCTTTTTCTGCCCTTGCTTGATCCTGGTCCCGGGCATCCACAAATTTTCGCCTGGCATGCACCAGGCAACCGGCCATAGTAATATCCGGATCTAACCCGATTTTATCATATACCGTGTAACCATCGCATTGAACGTACCCTTTATACCCATCAAGGAGTTCCTTGGGACCATGTTGCCCGCGTCCTTTGCGGTAATTAAAGAGCACCAGTTTTTGCAAGGGGTCGTGATAGACCCATTGATAGCCTTGATGTGTGCTGCCTTTTTTATCACTATCCAGCACCTTTATCGGGTCGAGTAGACAAGGGGAATTTCACCCCAAGTCTCTCACAGCACCGTACGTGATAGTCTCCCATCATACGGCGCTTCCAGATTAACGGTACAATTAGTAAGGTTTTATATCTAAGACAGGTTTCCAATGCTCAAACAATTGTGGGTTAGTCTTGTACACATTTTTTAGCCATTTTCGAGCTTGCACTCTACTGCGCTTTCTGTACCTCCTAATCCATCTAACTATTTTCCTGTTTAACCAATACCATAGTCCACGGGTTGTCCATTTCGAATACTTGCAAAAATATTGATACCAGCCCCTTATCATAGGGTTGATTATCTGTGCCAGTTCTTGGATGGATCCCCGAAACTTTCTATTGACAACCTTCTTAAGTCTTCGCCTTGCTTCTTTCTTTGAGGCGTGGCTCATTACTGGAAAGTAAGTCAGTTTCCAACCATTTTTGGTTGGTCGTCTGAGGGGGCGGAACGTGTAACCGAGAAAATCAAAACTTGTATTCTTGTGACTTTCGCTGTGCACGTGATTCTTGCAATACACAATGTGAGTTTTCTCACTATTGAGTTCCAACTTACAAGCTTTCATCCGTTTAGAAACAGCCTCTCTAATGAAATATGCTTGTTTCTCTGATGTGCAATGTATGATGGCATCGTCGCAATATCGTTCGAAAGGCATATTGGAGTGATGGATTTGCATCCATTTATCGAATGCAAAGTGAAGAAATATATTGGCAAGTAGCGGACTAATGACGCCGCCTTGAGGAGTACCTTTTATTCTATCGGTGATTTCACCTTCTCTGGATACTCCTGTTTTCAACCACCTTCCAATATACATCAACACCCATTTCTCTTTTGTATACCTTTCTACTGCCTTCATCAGTAGGGTATGGTCAATGTTATCAAAGAATCCACGAATATCAAGGTCTACCACCCAACTGTAATAACCACATCTGGACACTGTTTTCTCCAGTGCCTGATGCGCACTTTTCCTGGGTCTGTATCCATAACTATTCTGATGAAAACTGCTTTCCACCTTGGGTTCTAAGTAACTTTTAATCACCTGTTGCGCAATGCGATCCGATACCGTAGGAATTCCGAGACTGCGAAAGCCTCCTGTTTTCTTGGTTATACGAACTTCCTTTACAACAGGCGGAAAATAACTGCCTGAGGTCATACGGTTCCAGATTTTATACAAATTTCCAGAGAGGTTCTCCCTAAAATTCTGTAAACTCTGTCCATCGACTCCGGCACTGCCCTTTTTGGACTTTACTTTCTTGTACGCATCCAATACCATTTTCTTGGTTATTGGATGTTGTTTTGTTTCATAATAATCAATCATCCTTCTTTCAAAGTTGTGTCTTACATAAAACTAATCTGGCTAAGCCCTTCCCTCCATCTCCATTACAGAGACTTCTGCAGTACTACGGCTTAGTCCGCCTCTGTACAGTTCATTGGTTTTCTGCCTCACGGGGTTTCCGCTTGTGCATTTCCCTTACCATCCCTGTACAAATTCCCTTGTTCCGTTAGATCGCCTATTTCAGTGTCCTGCCACCTCTGTACCGCCTGTCACTTAGTCAACTTCAGGTTACTGCCACTAAGTTTTATTCTCGGAGAAGAAACACAATTCTCCGATTTCGACAGAATCTGGCGATATCGGTACTTTAACTTAACCAGTGATTCACTTTCGTTCAGCTCACTGAAATTCACCTGACGAGTATTCTCTCGCCTTTTCCTTGTCGCTCAGCACCTCATTCTTTCGAAATAAAGCACCACAAGGTGGTTTGTAGGGTCTGTCTGTCAACCCCTACGGTGGGTCTACCACCATCAATCTAACAGCCTGCGGCATTACTTTAGGCCGCTTCAAGGCACACTGTTTCATCTACCTGCAAGTATCCTTGAGATTTTACATCGGCTATGAGTTCTTCAAAAAGTGGAACAATGCGATCGAGCCCCCTGGCACACCAGCCATTCATAGTAGAAGCAGCAATGGGGACTTTTTCTCTTTTAAAGCGTTCAAGCTGCCGGTAAAGCGGTAAATAATCGAAGAATTTATCAACGATGATGGAAGTTATCAGTCCTGACCCTGGAATACCTTTATCGATCACCCGCTCGGGAAGTTCTCCTATGATCACACCTTCTCCGGATTTGTGAGCGTATTTATACCGGATATATCTGCGAATAAAAAAACGTGCAGGCTCATATTCCAATTCATCGGTCTCTTCCTGGCCGATACATTTCATCTGGGAGATATCTCCCTCGGGATAGATCTTCACTTCCTCTACCGGAAGATGATCTGGAAGCGGCTGACGCCCTTTATGATTGGCATTTTTTTTCTTACGCTGGTAGGTAATCTTTTCTGTAAAGGCTTCTTCTCGTTTTTCAAGATCCTGGGCAGTAACCTCAAAAGGCAAAGCTAGCTGATCCTTATCTTCAAAACGCTCGCGTTTCTGACCGAACTGCATCCTTCGGAACATCTCCAGCTGGCTCTCCAGGTAGGCCACTTTTTCCTCTAGAACTCCGGACTTACTCAAATAGCTGCGAAGATGCTCATCAGCCCGGGCAAGTTCCTTATCTTTTTGCTTTAATTCTTTATCTTTTTGTTTTAAATTCTCTTTTTGAAGCTCTAATTCCTGCTGAGATTTTTGAAGCTCTTTTTTATGGAATGTCGCCTGCGCTGATTGCTCTTCTAAAAGCGCCAACAGCTGTTGTTTTGAAAGGGTTTCCAGGGATTTTTCCATAGTATAAAAGTACGGATTTCCCTGCTTTTTTACAATAATTATTTTGTGTTTTTATCAGTAAAATCAAGGGATTCGGGAGGATTATACCGACTAAGGTGACGCAGCTTTTCTGCCTTGATTCCCTCGATCATCAGCACCAGCTGACTCCAACTAACACTACCTGACTCAAGCATCTTAGGAAGCGAGAATGTTCCTTTCTCAAGACGTTTATAATAAATTACAAAACCCCCGGATTCCCAGTGCAGAAGTTTGATATGAGTAGCCCGGCGGTTGATGAATATAAAAACATCGCCACTGATGGGATCCTTTCCCATCTGAGCGGTAACCAATCCCGATAGGCCATGGAAACCCTTTCTCATATCGCAGGCCTGGTTATAAAGGTAATATCGGTTGGAGGAACTTAAACTGAACATGAGACTACAAGTTTACCAGGGCTGCTAGTTGATTCAAACCAATACCACTGACTTCTAGCTGTACTCCATTGGGATATCGCAGGCGATACTGCGAATGAAAAATAGCTGCTTTATCAGGAGTGATATCTACAAATCCATCCGGAGCTTCCGATTTCCTGTTCTTCCATTTTTTAATCCAGTAGTAAAAATTACTACGAGTTATCCCATGATGGTGACAAAAATCTTTTTTACTTAGACCGCTAACTTCCCATTTCTCGATTAACTCATACATAAAGGCTTGCTTATCCATTTCTTTTTTGTGGGCAAGCTAGAATTTATCTTAAGTTTACAAAAGATGTACTTAGCCAACTGGATACTTTTCAACAACAGTTGCGAGGTTAAAGCCAAAATTGGCAATTCAATTAAAGGACCTATAACTAATGACAATGCAACCAATGGTTCATAAGCAAATGCGGAAACTGCAATGGCCAATGAAATAGGTGAATTTCTTGCCATTGTTGTCAATGTGAGGCTTACCCTGTTTTGATAACTGAATTTAAAAAACCTGCTGACCAGCTGTGCCAGTAAAAAAGTAATGATAAAAAATATAATCACGGGAAATAGCAATTTGTAAATAACATCAGGATTTTCCAGTAGATTTCTTCCTTCTGAAGCAAACATTGCGACTACTGCCAATGATAAAAACAACACCTGGGATTTTACAAAAAAGCCGGTAAAAGACGTCCCTGAAGTATTGCTTCGGCTAACTATTTTTTTGGTAACTAATACTAATAAAAAAGGAATCAGGAGCACCAGAAGAATACTTTCAACCAGTGACCTGAATTCAACATTTCCTGATCTTCCAAAGAATAGTAACAAAAATATTGGAAGTAAAAGAATCTGCAATATCAGGTTGATTGGAAGAATAGAAGTAGATAGCGGCACATTTCCTTTTGCAACACCGGTAAACACCAGGTACCAATCTGTACAGGGAGTTACCATAAGCATCACAAACCCTATCTAGATGGCCAGCTCGTTATCCAGAAACAAGTATCCCAGCAAATAAGCAAACAGGGGAGTCCAGATAAAATTAATAACAAGGCTGCTAACTGAAAATTTGAGATTGAAGAAAGCACTTTTAAGCTCGCCGATGTTTATACTTAAGAATAAGCCGTAAAGCATTACCATAAGCAAGAGTACAATAAAGCTCGATGCATATCTCTCCAAAATAGCCAAATTCCCCAATAATAATCCCAGTACAACTGCCAATAAAATGACACCTGTTTGGTATTTATTGATTTTTTCCATTTACTCTTCTGTAACCAATTCTTGTGAGGACTTGTCTGCTTTTTGATTCAGATTCCTCCATTGGAAAAAAACTATAATACCAAGTACGAGGAGCTGCGCCAGGATAGACTGTAAATTCGGGTAAATCCCCAATAATTCTATACGGGGAGCCAAATCTATGGGTGAAATGGGGATGTAACCTGCTTCCTGAAAGGCCATAATTCCTTTGCCTGTTAAAACAATTGCCAGGGCTGCTACCATATAGGAAGCCAATTTGAAGAATTTTCCTACAGGTAGTTCTTTAGTAAATTTCAGAAACACGATTGTTATAATGGCTATTATAATAACGGAAGTCAATAAGGCCCAGTTAATAGCAGAATTTGCGACATCGGGATTGCTCAGTTTCAGTGATGAAAGAAACAGAACCACTTCAAAAGCTTCCCTAAACACCACGATGAACGAGAAAATCAACAAACCTATCATATTTCCGGTTTCAGAAATGCGGTTTATTTTATTTTTTATGAAGTGTTTCCACTTCGATATCTCAGAATGGGAATGAAGCCAAATACCTGCAAAGAGCAATACCAGTACAGCCAGAATAGCTCCAACACCTTCCATCAATTCTCTTGACGCACCGCTTAAATTGATAAGTTTATCTACAAAAAACCAACTCACCACACCAGTTAGTACTGCGAAAATCCATCCGGAATGGACGGCTATCACTGCGCGTTTGATTTTCATAGGTCTTAGAACACGGAGAATAATGAGGATAATAAGCAACGCTTCCAAGGCCTCCCTGATAAGGATTGATAATGCAGCACCATATATAAATGCAAGGGAATAATCCTTTTCTGCTAAAACAGTTTTGGCAGAGGTTATTTTTTCTTTAAGGGCATTATAATAATTTTCCGCACCTATTTTGTTGTTGTTTTGAAGTGCTTTTCGGTAAGCAATCATATCCCGCTCAATACCCCTCACTAATGAAGGCGCAGATGCACCCAATATATTCTCCACCAGCTCAACGCCTTCAAGGTAGGATGTCAAGGCATATTTTTCGGCAATTTTATTATTGCCTTTTTGAAATTCCTGATATGAAAGATCAAGGTTGGTCATAGCAACATTTAGAGGTTCAGGCCTTTCAGGTTCATAATTCCGCACCTGGCCAACTGTTATATTGCTGAAAGATTTATTCAAAAAATGTTGCAATTCTTCATCGTTCCATTTGCTGATGCTGTCAAGATGCAAATTGGAAGGCAATGGAGCTCTTGAAATTTCTTCATTGTGCTTTAGTGACAGCACGTAAAAAGATAAGTCCCAAAGCTCTTCTTCTGTAAGACGGTTGTAAGAAGCCATCCCCGTGCCCTCAATCCCCAATTTGATGACATTGTAAGCCTGAAGTGGGGACAACTGGGCTTCGTGGAAATTGGTCGGTGCAGGATTTAAATTTCCGGCTAAAGCTCCGTTCCCATATCCTTTGCCTCCGTGGCAGGATACGCAATTATTCTGGTACAGGGTGGCTCCATTCTTTAACGAGGGATAACGATTAGGTGTAATTTTTAAAATTCCAAGATCGAGAATTTTGTTTTTGATATTTAAAGCAATTGTAGAAATCGCTTCTGGATTTTTTTTGTCCGCAACAGCTTGTTGCAATTCCCGCAGGGGTTCATCAAGCTTTTCAAACCTGGTATTATTAATTGTCGGCAATAGATCCTGCTGAAGTGCAATGGATTTTTTTGCAAACTCGCTCATTTCGGCGAATTCAAACTCATTGATTATTTCGCCATTCTCCACCGCTACTGGATAATCCTTGGAAATGTAATCCAGGAGAGTCACCAAAGTGCGCAAATCTGTGTCATTAGCCGTATTTTGCGAAAACGTATTTATTGAAATGAAAATGACAAAGAAGAAGAATACCCTATATTTATTCATACTAAATCTAAATAAGGGCAAATATACAGTTCTGTGATTTTATAAAAAAATTGTAACTAATCAGTTTGTAGTTTGGTAATCCAATTTAGCTATAAGTGCTAGGCTATCCAAGACATTTAATCCATTTTTAATGGTAGTATCTATGACAGATCTTATCTGAGCGAAGTTCTGTGCTGCCTGGTTTATTTTGAACTGCCCCGATATTTTTTGCTTCACCTTTACATTGCGTATGGCCCGTTCGGAGGCATTATTGTCCGGTGGTACTTGTGCAAGGAAGAGGAAGGTGAAGAGGTGCTGTCGTTCCCTGCACATTCTCTTGTAAAAAGTGTACAGTTCTTGGTGCTTTCTATCGGGTGGCTGCTTCAATAAATATTCAAGCTGTTGTACTATGGCCGTTCTTTCTTTTTGATGTTCCCGGCTTTCAAGGTCCAATTTGTCTTTGAGATCCAGGGAACGGGAAAGTAGTTTTTTGAATGCTTTGCTCCACCCATCCTTGGGATAACGCTGGTCCAGATAATTCAGGGTCCGCTGCAAATGTGCCAGGCAGCTTTGATGGTATTGGGATGTAGTTTTTAGCTGAGCCTTCCATCCATCGTGCACCAAAGTGCTTTGGGGAAATCCCAGGGGGAATTCTTCATTGATCGTCTGGCTACCCCTATTGTTGGAATGAGTAACAAAGGTAAGGTTGGAGGTTTGCCAGGTCCAGAACCAGTGCTTTTTACCACTGACCTTTACCCCGGTCTCATCGGTGCCTACTACGGGGCTTTGCTGAATCCTTTGTTTTATGATCTGGTAGATAGGGTTGGTTTTTTGGGCAAACTTCTCCAGCAAATAATGCAAGCCGCCTTCGCTGATATTCACCCCAAAAACAGTATTGAATATTTCCTTCATTCTGGCAAAGGGCACGTATTGCCGGGCATGGAAATAAGCAATAAGGGATTCTATATTTTCCCCATAACTTATAGGAGCCTTTACCCTTTGTGGAAACTCAGCAGTAGTCTGACATCCACAATTACATACCTTACTGAAGGTTTGATATTCTGTATAGACCGCTTTAAGGGGCGGAATATCTATTACTTGTCGGGAATTCTTTTTCATAGACGGCATCTCTTGAAGGGATGCACCGCAAGTAGTGCAATAGTCGGGTTGTAATTTTATAACCACATCTGGATTGGCCGTCATTTCAAGAGTTTTGCCTTCCCGCCCTTTTTGACCACCGGGTTTTCTGCCCGTAGGTTTGCGTAGACTCTGATTCTTTTTAGGACGATTCTCATCCTTGGAAGGCGGTAAGGAGCTGTTACGACTATTCTTAGGGTTTTCATACTTAGCCAGGCGTTCCTTCAGAAAAGCATTCTCCTTTTCAAGAGTTTTTACTTTTCTCTCTAATGCTTCAAGACGCTTTATAAGTGCTTCGATATTCACACCATGAAAGTACAAAAGCAAAAAGCATTGAACTAATATTCTTGCCGACTTTATGACATGAAGACAACATTTTTCAAAGTCTTTTTGTCATGCTTTTAAAACAACTATATTAGACACTGATTAGCCCTTATGTTTGTAATCCATAAGTCAAGAACAGTTATTAAATTACCTGATCAAAACTTAAAAGACTCAAGTTATGGAAAGTACAAGCAAAGTATTAAATTATAGTGGGGAGAATATTTATATTG
>NZ_JAFLQX010000030.1:0-31324 GCF_017579965.1 Salegentibacter sp. BDJ18 | reverse complement strand
AAATGGGTGATTAATAGTTCTGGTAATAATATCTTGAGTAGGTCTATGTATGGATCCAATGCTTCCTGTTTAGAAAACAAAAATCAAACTAATATTTCAATTCACACACAACTTTTGAGAATGATCCCAGAAAAGAATACCACCGGGTGAGAAGCCTGTCCCGATTAGAGCTTGAACCGGCTGTCCCTTATAATTTTTTCGTCATCGTGAATTTATTTCAGGATCTAAGTTGTGAAAATTAGTAACATGTTAGAAACTGAAACAAGTTCAGTATGACGAAATTAAATTCCTCCGTACTGCGGACTGGGAGTGAATTCAGCTTTGCTGAAGAAAGGGGTAATTACACACTTGATATATTATTTTTCAGGCCGAAAAAACTTTCCACTTCCTTCTTTATTTTGTATTTTTCTCCCGATTAACCGATAAAATTAATAAATAGAGATTTAGTATAAACAGATAAATTCACGCACGGGGTGCCGCAAGGCTGAGATAACACCCGAAAACCTGATTTGGATAATGCCAACGTAGGGATGCAGGATTAAAATTTCCATTTTAAGACTCCATGTTTTCTGGCATTTTCTAGGTAACGTGGAGTTTTTCTTTTTAAAAAGTAAATATGGAAATTGAAAAAAGCAGCCGATTTGAATTACTTCCCGTAAATCATCAAAATTGGCAAAATCGGGAAGAATGGTTTTTTAACCGAAAACACACCGACACCTACGAGCAGTGGTACGAAGGGCGATATAAACGGGCCGAAGTCTGGCAGAAAAAGGTGATGGAGCAACTTGTTTCTAAAGATAAACGCGTAAAAACCCTGCTGGAGTTTGGCTGTGGAACCACGCGTTTTACCAGATGGTGGAATAAAATAGGGATTGAGGCTACCGGTGGTGATATTTCCCCACTAATGTTATCACAAGCCGTACATTTATTTGAAGGAGATCTGGTAATGGCAGATTCCCATCATATGCCCTTTAAAGATCATACTTTTGATTCTCTCGCATTTATAACCACTTTTGAATATTATAAAGATCCTGTAAAAGTTATTCGGGAAGCAGCCAGGGTTGGAAAATACGGTATAGCCCTGGGAATGATGAACAGGAATTCTACTAAAGTAGTCCGCCGGCGCGTCCAGGAAATTTTTGGTGCCAATCCTTTTTATCTTACAGCAACTTTTTATACACCCAAAAAACTTACTAAAATTATAGAAGAAGCCTTGCAGGGGCGGGAATACAGTATAGAATGGTCCTGCACCGGTTTACCAAAATGGTTCCCGGTTCAGCAATGGGGATTACCCTACGGTGATTTTTTTGGATTGTATGTAGAATTTAAAGATGTAAAATGATGAGTGAGAAATTAGGAAAAATAGCCGAAGCAGAATTAGAGGGATTTATCCTGGAAAATTGCGGGCATACGCGGAAAGAAGTCAGCACAGAACCCGGGTTTGGGGTAGATGTTTCATTAATAGAATTACCCAACGAGCTGGCCTTAATATCCACAAGTGATCCGTTGTCACTTATTCCTACGCTCGGCCTGGAAGAATCAGCCTGGCTTTCGGTACATCTAATGGCCAACGATATGGCTACTACCGGGTTTGCTCCACAATATGCGCAAATGGTTTTGAATCTTCCGGCATCACTTTCGAGGAATGATTTTAAAACTTACTGGAATTATATTCATCAATTCAGTAAAGAAATTGGAGTGGCTATAACTGGCGGACATACCGGATTTGTAGAAGGCCAGAATTCAACAATTTCGGGTGGAGGAACTTTTTTTAGTGTGGCTCCCAAAAAAGAGATTATTCTTTCTAATGCCGCAGAGGAAAATGATGTAATTCTGGTAACCAAAACCTGTGCGCTTTCTTCTTCAGCATTATTATCAATGAGTTTTCCGGAAACAATAAAGAATAGATTAGGAAAACAAACCCATGAGGCAGGCTGTGAAATGTTTTGGCAAACCTCGTCTTTAAAAGACGGACTTACAGCAGCAGGAACAGGAAGTAAATTTCCCGAAATTCACGCTATGCACGATGTTACTGAAGGCGGCGTGCTGGGAGCAATATATGAAATGGTTAAAGCTTCGGGAAAAGGAGCTATTATTTATGATGAAACCTTGCCGGTAATTTCGTGGCAAAAGGAAGTTTGTGATTTATTCCAACTGGATTACAGGGAGATAATAGGGGCAGGTTCAATGGTGATATCCTGTGAAAAAGGAAAAGAAGAGCAGGTAATTTCACGTTTAAAAGCTGAAAATATTGCCTGTACTGCGGTTGGTGAGATTAAAAGTGAGGAAGAAGGAATTAAAATAGCTAAAAACGATGAAATTAAAGATTTAGAATATAAGACTGAAGATCCTTACTGGAAAGCCTTTTTCACCGCAATTAAATCTGGCTGGAAATGATAAATAAGAAGAAAATAAAAGAAGGGGTGTACCTCGTTGTAGATCCGCAAATGCAGAAGACTGTTTTAATGAACAGGCTAAAACAGATTATGGATAAAAGTGAGATCGCAGCGGTTCAAATATGGGATAATTTCAAAAATGCAGATAATAAAATTTCCCTTATAAATGAAATCTGTAAAGTTTGTGAAAACTATAAGGTTCCTGTTTTACTGAATAATAATTGGGATATTTTAAAGCAAACTGAAGCAAACGGGGTACATTTTGATGAAATTCCCCAGGATTTTCAGAAGATTAAAAAAAAAATTTCATCAAATGCATTACTTGGGTTAACCTGTACCAACAACCTGGAAACTGTAGGATGGGCCGATAAAAATAACCTGAACTATATTTCTTTTTGTTCAATTTTCCCTTCTTCAACCGCAAATAGTTGCGATTTAGTAGATTTTGAGATTATTAAGAAAGCCCGGGAAATTACCGCAATGCCAATTTTTTTGGCGGGAGGAATTAAACCTTCCAATATGCATTTGCTTAAAGAGTTGGATTTTGAAGGCGTAGCGGTTATTTCAGGAATAATGAGTGCCGGAGACCCTGCAGTTTCTACAGAAAATTATAATTCAGAATTTAAAAAAATAAAAAATGAGAACTTCAACAATAGATAAATTATGCTGCCCTTTTGATAAGGCAGATTTAGAACTCACCACAATTTCAAAAGATTTAGAAGGGAAGATTATAGAGGGATTTTTAAGTTGCAAAAAATGTAAACGTATTTACCCTATCATAAAAGGGATTCCAATTATGAATCCCGATGAATATCGGGAATTTAAACTGGAAGCTCCACTTATGGAAAAATGGAACAAACATTTAAAAGGCAAGAAAGTTGAAAATTTCAGGTTGGTTGCTGATGATACAGAAATTAATAGTTTAAAAGAATAAAATTTCAGCATAAAAAAATCCGGAAACTAAAAGCTTCCGGATTTTTAAATTTATAATTAAGAAGGTTTTATCCGTTCATCGAGATCAAAAACTCTTCGTTGTTTTTTGTTTGCTTAATTCTATCGTTTATGAATTCCATGGCTTCAATTGGGTTCATATCGGCAAGATATTTACGCAGCACCCACATTCTTTGCAATGTAGCCTCGTCTAATAAAAGATCGTCGCGACGTGTGCTGGAAGAAGTAAGATCTATTGCCGGGAAAATTCTACGGTTAGCAATTTTTCTGTCTAATTGCAGCTCCATGTTTCCAGTTCCTTTAAATTCTTCAAAAATTACTTCGTCCATTTTAGAACCGGTATCGGTAAGGGCGGTAGCGATAATTGAAAGAGAACCTCCGTTTTCAATATTACGGGCAGCACCAAAGAATCGTTTTGGTTTATGTAATGCGTTGGCGTCTACACCACCACTTAATACCTTACCACTGGCAGGTTGTACGGTGTTGTAAGCACGGGCTAGACGTGTAATGGAATCCAGAAGGATTACTACATCGTGACCACATTCAACTAAACGCTTTGCTTTTTCTAAAACGATATTCGCAACTCGCACGTGTTCGTGAGCTTCTTTATCAAAAGTAGAAGCTACTACTTCGCCACGTACATTACGCTGCATATCGGTAACCTCTTCAGGACGTTCATCAATTAGTAGAACTATTTGATAAACTTCAGGATGGTTTGCTGCAATTGCATTCGCAATATCTTTAAGTAACATTGTTTTACCAGTTTTAGGCTGGGAAACAATCATACCGCGCTGGCCTTTTCCAATAGGGGAAAAGAGGTCCATAATACGGGTAGACATGCTACTTTGCTTTTCAGCAATATTGAATTTTTCCTTCGGGAAAAGAGGAGTTAAGTGTTCAAAAGAAACACGGTCTCTCACTACCTGCGGGTCTAATCCGTTAATTTTGTTGATCTTGATTAAAGGGAAATATTTTTCACCTTCTTTTGGTGGTCTTATTTGCCCTAAAACAGTATCTCCAGTTTTTAATCCGAATAAACGAATTTGAGATTGAGATACATAAATATCATCTGGAGAAGTAAGGTAATTATAGTCTGAAGATCTTAGGAAACCATAGTTATCCTGCATAATATCCAGTACACCTTCACTTTCTATAATCGCGTCAAACTCATAGTCTGGTTCGCGGTAGCGGTTTCGCCCGTCACGGTTGCCAGAATCGCGGCCTCCATTGTTTTTGTTGCTATTATTGCTACGTGTGTCTTTTTTATGGTCGCGAGGATTATTTTTACCTTGAGAAGAATTACTACTTTCTTCCCTTGGTTTCTGTTCCTGCTTTTTTGGTTCCCTGGCTTTTGCCGGCGCATCTTCTTTCTTAGGAGAAGAATTTTCCTTTCTTGCAGGGCGTGGCTCTTTGTTTTCTGCAGTTGCAGCAGCCCGTGGTGGTTTTTTATTACTTCCTATTTTGCCACCTTTTTTTGGTTGTGACTTTTCTGAAGTTTTACTACGCTCGTCACTTTTAGGAGTTTCTTCCTTTTTAGTATCGTCGGTTAATGCTTCTTTAGCTTTTTTAGGGTTTGCAGCCTGATAGTCCAGGATTTGATATACCAGGTCTAATTTTTTTAAAGTTCTAAATTTGGGAACGTTTAAAGTTTTAGCGATATCCTGCAGCTCAGGAAGCTTTTTAGCTTTTAATTCTGAAATTTCAAACATGAATAATTAAGAATAAATTTGTGTTTGGGTTGATTGTTAAACTTCTCGAGGAAGAATCGAAAAAAAATTTGGAGACTTAAGTAACCTGTTTTGAATTGGTTACGAAATGTTCCTGCAAGTATACAACTTTATTTTAATATTTTAAATAGCATTTCTAAAAAGAATCTTTATTTTTGTTCGCGAATTCCACCAGAAGTTATGCTACAAAGAATACAAACAGTATATTTACTTATTGCTGCCATTATTAGCGGCGGACTTATTTTCGTATTTTCACTTTGGGAAAATAGTGAAGGTGTAGCTATGTATGCACAAGATTATCTTATGGTTTTTATTGCATTTCTCGCTTCAGCTTTATTATCTTTGGTGAGTATTTTTATGTTCAAAAATAGAAAGCTTCAATTTGTATTGGGGCGTCTAAATATCTTATTAAACTTTTTTTTACTAGGAGTGTTTGTTTATTGGTCGCTAAGTTTACCTGGAGAAATGGATATTTCAGAGAAGGGTATTGGGATGTTTCTTCCAATCATTTCTATCGTTTTTCTTGTTTTGGCCAATAAGGCCATTAAAAAGGACGAAGATCTCGTAAAATCTGTGGACCGATTACGATAAGCCTATCATCTTAGTAGTATTAGTGCGTGAAAACCCGAAGTGAAAGCTTCGGGTTTTTTAGTTTTTATAAGTATAGTTGAATCATTCGTGAATCGCCACGAATTCACGAATGTTGTCTGGGTTTGGTTTCTTGTTTTTTTGTCATTGAGAGAAATAATTCGACATTTGAAGAATTATGACGCTGCAATCTTTTGTTGGAATAAGTATATTTTTATTTAAATGTATGTCTGTTTTTACTCTTAAGAACAAGATCATAAAAAAATCGTCATGCTGAATTTATTTCAGCATCTAACATGAGCAGTACGATATACTCAACTTAGATCCTGAAACAAGTTCAGGATGACGTCTAAATTTTAAATTATGACTTTATGCGGATACGCAATTATTTACGAAGTCGTGATTTAATAAAATGAATGCTTCAGTCGTGTTTTTTTCCTAAAAACTATACGTTTCAAACTGCCTACTTCCCGATTCGCATCTGCCAACTGAGACTGTTTACTGAAAACTATCTTCTAGGCTAATTCAATCACCTCCAAATCCTTAATCTCAGCGGCTTCAATTTTAAATCTCAGCATAGTACGTTTTTTATGAAATCCCTGCTTTCCTGCTGCTCCCGGATTCATATGAAGTAACCCCAGGGTTTTATCGTTCATAACTTTTAAAATATGGGAATGCCCGCTAATAAACAGCTTTGGCGGATTTCTTTTAATTTCTTCCCTAATCGCGGGTGAGTATTTGCCCGGGTAACCGCCAATATGCGTAATCCAAACATCTACGCCTTCGCATTTAAAACGCTGATGCAGGGGGAATTCCTTTCTTATTTCTGCATCATCTATATTCCCATAAACGGCCCTTAAGGGTTTTAGTTTTTTTAATTCATCGGTAATATCGGTTATGCCAATATCGCCGGCGTGCCATATTTCATCGGCTTCCGCGGCGTAATGTAGAATTCTTTCGTCAATATGACTGTGGGTGTCGCTTAACAGCAATATTTTTTTCAAATCGGGATTGTTTTTGTTTATAGAATCATTTTGAAACCGATGCCTTCAAAGGATTTAAGCTTCTAATAAATGCCTTATCTTTGCAGTTCGCAAATATAAAAATAAAGAACTCGGTTGAGGTATTTTTTAGAACTGGCATATTTTGGAAAGGCTTATCACGGTTGGCAAAATCAGCCAAACGCCATTTCGGTTCAGGAAGAAATTGAACGGGCACTTTCGGTTGTTTTTCAACAAAAAACAGCTATTGTTGGCGCGGGCAGAACCGATGCCGGTGTGCACGCAAAGCAGATCTTTGCGCATTTTGATACCAATCACGAACTTGAAAAGGAGGCTTTTCAGTTTAAAATGAATTCCTTGCTTCCGGCAGACATAGCTTTACGGGATTTTTTTAAAGTGAAGCCTGATGCACACGCTCGTTTTGATGCTTTAAGCCGAAGTTATGAATATCATATCGTTCAGCATAAAGATCCTTTTTTAGAAGATAGAAGTTATTTTTTGAAGAATAAGCTGGACATGGAAAAAATGAATAAGGCCGCAGAAATCTTAAAGGATTATACTAATTTTAAGTGTTTTTCAAAGTCTAAAACCGATGTAAAAACCTATAATTGCAAGATTACTGAGGCGGTTTGGAAAATTGAAAATGGAGTGTTGGTTTTTCATATTTCAGCCGACAGATTTCTAAGAAATATGGTGCGTGCAATTGTGGGAACTTTACTGGAAATTGGTTTGGGAAAGCAACCTATTGAAAATATGCACAAGGTTATAAAAAGTAAAGACAGGAGTAAGGCAGGAACTTCGGTGCCTGCAAAAGCATTATACCTTACAAAGGTTACTTATCCGGAAATAGCAATAAAATAAATGGCATCTAAAACAGGTAACGCATTCGATTTTGATTTATTTAAGCGCCTGCTTAAATACACTAATCCCTACAAAGTAACTTTCTATTTTGTGGCGGTTGCTGCTATTTTGCTTTCATTTTTTGCTGTTTTACGACCTTATTTATTAAAGGTTACTGTAGACGATGCAATTACGCCGCAGGATTATGATAACCTGGTTTTTTATGTAGGATTAATGGCCGGGGTTTTAGTGCTGGAAGTAATTTTTCAGTTTCTTTTTGTGTATTTCGCCAACTGGTTAGGGCAGGAAGTGGTTAGAGACCTGCGTGTTAACCTTTTTAAACATATGCTCAACTTTAAAATGACTTATTTTGATAAGTCGGCAGTTGGGCGTTTGGTAACTCGTGCCGTAAGTGATATTGAAACTATTGCCAGTATTTTTAGCCAGGGGCTTTTTATGATTATCAGTGATATTCTAAAAATGTTGGTGGTAATAGGCTTTATGTTTTACCAGAGTTGGCAGTTGACCTTGTTGGTTTTGACGGTGCTTCCGCTAATTATGTATGCTACTCGTGTATTTCAAAAGAAAATGAAAGTTGCTTTTGAAGAAGTAAGAACCCAGGTTGCCAATTTAAACACCTTTGTTCAGGAGCGAATTACAGGAATGAAAATCGTTCAGCTTTTTACCCGCGAAAAAGCAGAATACAATAATTTTAAAGAAATAAACGGGAAACATCGTGATGCCTGGGTAAAGACAGTTTGGTATAACTCTATTTTCTTTCCAATTGCCGAAATGGCAACTTCCATAACCATTGGTTTGATCGTTTGGTACGGTGGACTGCGAGCTGTAGCCGATGACGGAATTACCCTGGGGGTAATTATCGCATTTATTGAATTATCGCAATTATTATTTAGACCCCTTCGCCAAATTGCCGATAAATTTAATACACTGCAAATGGGAATGGTAGCGGCTAATCGTGTATTTGGAATTTTGGATACCGAATCTTCAATAAGTAACACAGGTAAGATTGAAGTAAGCGATCTTAAAGGAGAAATTGAATTTAAAGATGTGCGTTTTAGTTATACCGATGATGAAGAGGTGCTGAAAGGTGTTTCTTTTAAAGCGAATCCCGGGGAAACTATTGCAATTGTGGGAGCTACCGGTGCAGGAAAATCTACCGTTATTAATCTGCTGAATCGTTTTTATGAGATAAAAAGCGGGCAAATTCTGGTTGATGGTATTGATATTAAAGATATTACTTTAGAATCCCTGCGTTCTGAAATTGCCGTGGTGTTGCAGAATGTTTTCCTTTTTGCCGATACCATTTTGAGTAATATTAATCTTAATAATCCTGATATAACTGAAGAGGAAGTAATTAAGGCCGCAAAACAAATCGGTATACACGAGTTTATTAATACGCTGCCAAACGGCTATCATTATAATGTAAAAGAGCGTGGAGCTATGCTTTCTTCAGGTCAACGCCAGCTTATTTCTTTTTTAAGGGCGTATATGAGTAATCCGAGTATTTTGATTCTGGATGAAGCAACGTCTTCAGTTGATACTTATAGCGAACTTTTAATTCAGGAAGCAACCGATAAAATTACGAAAGGACGTACTTCTATTGTAATTGCTCACAGACTTGCAACCATTAAAAAAGCCGATAAGATTATGGTTATGGATGCCGGTAAAATTGTAGAGATAGGAACTCATACCGAGTTGCTTCAGAAGCAAGATGGGTATTACAAAAACCTTTACGAAGTTCAGTTTATGGCTGAAGAATCTTTGTAGAATTATAGAAGATCTTCCTTAATTCGCTCAATAAGTTCTTCGTTACTTTCAAACATCACAAATTCCCCATCTCTTATATAAGAAATTTGTCCCGTTTCTTCACTTACTACCAGTGCAAGGGCATCTGTTTTTTCAGTAATACCCACGGCGGCACGGTGACGCAATCCAAATCTTAACGGAATAGACCTATCGTTAGAAACGGGTAAAATAACACGGGTAGCGGTAATTTTATTGTCTTCAATTATCATCGCACCATCGTGAAGCGGTGAATTTTTATAGAAAATTGATTCTATAATAGGTTGGTTGAGTTCAATATTCATATCGTCCCCCGAATTCTTTACAAAATCAAGGTTCGTATTCTTCTGAATAATGATTAAGGCCCCGGTATAACTTTGGCCCATTGTTTCACAGGCAGAAATAATATCATCTACATTGGTGCTGGTTTCCAAATCACCTTTTAAAAAACGAAGTTGGGTAAAGAATTTACCTTTTTGAGTAAAATTTGTAGAACCTATCATTAAAAGGAATTTTCTTATTTCCTGCTGAAAAACCACAATTAATGCAAACATTCCCACGCCAATAAACTCGCCAAGAACACTGCTTAAAAGCTCCATTTGAAGCAATTGAGTGAGGCTTCCCATTAAGTAAATAATCACGATCCCAATAAAAATATTCACCGCTACCGTTCCTTTTACCAGCTTGTATAAATAATACAGCAGTAGGGCTACAAATACAATATCGAGAACATCAAGAAAACGAAGGTTTATTATATCCAAATTAGCGTGGTTTTGTGTAAAAATAGAAAATATGCGGCTACTTATTAAGTTCTGCGTATAATTTAGTGCATTCAACCGCTTCTTTTACGTCGTGCACTCTTAAAATATTAGCGCCTTTATTCAAAGCAATAGTATTTAAAAAGGTAGTGCCATTTAAAGCTTCCTGCGCTGAGGTATTTAAAGTCTTATAAATTAATGATTTTCGTGAAAGTCCGGCAAGAATAGGAAGGTCTAAAGTTTTAAAAAGTTCCATTTTAGAAAGCAATTCAAAATTCTGAGCTATATTTTTTGCAAATCCGAAGCCGGGATCTACTATAAGATCGTTGATTCCTAAAGCTCTCGCCTCACTTACTTTTTCTGAAAAATAAAATAATATTTCCTGCAAAAGATCGTCGTATTGATTAAGGTCTTTCATAGTTTGAGGCGTGCCGCGCATATGCATCATAATATAAGGAACCTGGTGTTTGGCAACGGTTTTCATCATTTCAGGATCCAGGTTTCCGGCAGAAATATCGTTAATTATCGCCGCTCCTGCTTCAATACTTTTTTCAGCTACATTTGCTCTAAAAGTATCTACGGAAATTAATGCTTCTGGGAAGTTTTTTAAAATATTTTCTATGGCAGGAAGTACACGATTTAATTCTTCGGTTTCCTCCACTTTAGGAGCACCGGGCGGAGTGCTGTAGCCACCAACATCAATAAAATTGGCACCATCTTTCAGCATTTTTTCTACTTGTTTCAGAATATCTTTTTCCGAAGTTTTTCGGCTTTCAGCATAAAAAGAATTGGGAGTGGTATTAATAATTCCCATCACTTTAGGGCTGTTAAGGTCTATAAGTTTGCCTTTGCAATTTATGGTCATTTTCCGTGGAATTTTAATTGAATATTCTGAAGAAAAAAGCTTGAATTAGTAAAGCTTACTTCAGAAATTATAAAATGCGGTTTTAGTATTAATTCTGTTTTAATTAATTTATACTTGTTCTTTTTTCCATTGATGAAAAAAGAACCAAAAAAATCTAGGCTTACGAAACTTTATCTAAATTTATCGTTCAGCACCTAAATTTTAGGAACTCGCTATAAGAATTCAACTAAAAAAAGAAATTAATTTAGCTCAAACAGCCTAAAATTTCACGGTGCATCACTTCAAATTTTACGATAAATTTTCGATAGGCCGCTTAAAAATCAACATTACAAAGTATAAAAAAATAAAACCTCAATATTAGAAAATAGGAGGTTATACTTAATTATTAATATTTCAAAGGATTTGTAAAAAACGATTAGATTAATATTGTTTTACTATCTAAAATATTTGCACGAAATTTACGCAAATTAGATCTCTTTTATGCAGAATACCTCAAAACAGTATGACGCGGTGGTGGCTACCTGCCGCAGCCTGTTTATCAATAAGATGAAAGATTACGGAAGCGCCTGGAGAATTCTTAGGCTGCCGTCACTTACCGACCAGATTTTTATAAAAGCCCAACGCATAAGAAAACTTCAGGAAAACGGAGTGAGAAAGGTAGATGAAGACGAAAAATCTGAATTTATTGGAATTATTAATTATTCGGTAATGGCGTTAATTCAGTTGGAAAAAGGAGTGGTCGCACAGCCCGATCTTGGGGTAGAAGAAGCTACAGAACTTTACGATGAAAAAATTGCCGAAACCAAGGCTTTGATGATGAATAAAAATCACGATTATGGTGAAGCCTGGCGTGATATGCGGGTTAGTTCGTTAACAGACCTTATTATTCAGAAATTACTACGTGTAAAGCAAATTGAAGATAATAAAGGACAAACCTTAGTTAGCGAAGGGATTGATGCTAATTACCAGGATATGATTAATTATTCAATTTTTGCTATGATCCTTATAAATGACAACGAAGACTAGTTTTTGTAACTTTTTTGCAGATAAAAGCATTATTTAAATAAAACAGAATGAAATTATTAGTAGGAATTTCCAGGGTGCTGGTTGGCGTATTATTTATTTTTTCAGGATTTATAAAACTCAACGATCCGCTGGGATTTTCTTACAAACTCCAGGAATATTTTAGTCCGGAAGTTTTGGGACTGGAATTTCTGGTGCCTTACTCTTTGGTAATTGCCATTATTTTAGTGGTTTTTGAGCTCGTAGTAGGAATAATGATCTTAATAGGCTACCTGCCCAAATTCACCGTTTGGAGCCTACTGTTAATGATCGTTTTCTTTACGTTTCTCACGTTTTATTCGGCTTACTTTAACAAGGTGACAGATTGTGGATGCTTTGGCGATGCCATCCCGCTAACGCCCTGGCAGTCTTTTATAAAAGACGTGATTTTACTCATTTTCATTTTAATTCTATTTTTTAATCGAAAATTGATTACCCCGGTTTTAAACCCAATTTCTCACCGTTGGATTATCTTTTTGTCTTTTATGCTTTCCTTTTGGTTTTGTTATCACGTTTTGATGCATTTACCGGTTCTTGATTTTAGAGCTTATAAAATTGGAAATAACATTCCGGAGTTAATGGAAGTTCCTGAAGATGCTCAAAAAGCGGTTTATGAATACGAATGGACGTTTCTTCATAATGGCGAAGAGGTAAACGTAACTACCGATGGAAGTTATCCCAACCAGGAAGGTGAATTTGTTGAAGTGCAAACTACTATGGTAGAAGAAGGTTATGTGCCACCAATTCAGGATTTTGAAATAGAAAAAGATGGCGAGGTTATGACCAGTCAAATTCTTAATGCCGAAAAGCTTTTTCTGGTGGTTGCCTATGATCTCTCGCATACCGAGCAGGAAGGATTTATAGCTATTCAAAAACTTGCGGCCGAAGCTGATGAAAAGGGTTATAACGTAGTTGGTTTAACTGCTTCAAATGATGCAGATCAGGAAAAAATTATCAATAAATTCAAACTAGATTTTGAATTTTACCAGGTAGATAAAAAAGTTTTACAGACAATTGTAAGGTCTAACCCAGGACTTTTAGTTTTAGAGAGCGGCACAATTACCCAGAAAAAGCATTGGTTTGATGCTGAGGATATAAAATTATAAATCATCCTTAAGTTTTTTTAAAATATTGGTAAAAAGCCAATCTTCATTCGGCTTGGGCGCAGCTATGTTTATTCTTATCAATATATTTGTAGATGTGCGGATTTTTTCCGCGGAAATAAATAAAATCAACTAAGAAATTATGAGAAAAAAAATAGTAGCCGGAAACTGGAAAATGAATAACGATCTTGCTGAAACGCAAGAACTGCTTTCACATTTAAAAATGCAATTGGTAAAGGAGCCGCAAGCCGAAGTTATGGTGGCACCCGCTTTTACTAATTTATATTCGGCTTTTCAGGGTTTAAAAGATACCCCGGTACAGGTTGTGGCGCAAAATATGCACCAGGCAGAAAATGGAGCTTATACAGGAGAAGTTTCGGCAAAAATGCTTAAAAGTATTGGTGTAGATACCGTAATTTTAGGCCATAGTGAGCGGCGTGCGCATTTTGGAGAAACTAATGATATACTTGCTGAAAAAGTAAATGCCGCCCTTAAAAACGAGATGAGAATTATCTTTTGTTTTGGAGAAGAACTTGCCGATAGAAAGAGCGATAAACATTTTGATCTTGTAGCGAAACAGCTTCAGGAGAGTTTATACCAGATTTCAGATTCAGATTGGAAAAATGTGGTATTGGCTTACGAGCCGGTTTGGGCTATTGGAACGGGAGAAACTGCTTCTCCAGAGCAAGCACAGGAAATGCATGCTTTTATCAGAAAGAATATTTCAGAAAAATTTAATGATGAAATCGCACAAAATGTTTCTATCCTTTATGGAGGAAGTGTAAAACCTGCGAACGCTAAAGAGATCTTTGCAAAAGAAGATGTAGACGGCGGACTTATTGGTGGTGCCAGCCTTAAAGCTGTAGATTTTGTTGAAATTATAAACGCCTTTTAATATGTCTTCTAATTATCTCGAATTCAAGTTTAAAATAGAGCCGCTTCAGCCTGCTTCAGAAATACTGGTGGCAGAGCTTGGCTATTTGGGTTTTGAGAGTTTTGTGGAAGAAGAAGACGGGCTTACAGCCTATATCCCTGCCGAAGAATATGAAGATGATCTTTTGGCAGGGGTTCATATTTTACAATCTGATGAATTTGAAATTACCTATTCCAAAGGAGAAATTGAGCAGGTAAACTGGAATGAAGAATGGGAAAAGAATTTCAGCCCCATTATGGTAGACGATATTTGTAGTGTTAGGGCGCCATTTCATCCAGAACTCGATACTGAATTTGATATCGTGATTGAGCCAAAGATGTCTTTCGGGACCGGGCATCACGCTACCACACATATGATGATTCAGCATATTTTAAAAAACGACTGGAATGATAAAGCGGTTCTGGATATGGGCTGCGGAACTGGCGTTTTAGCGATTCTGGCAAGTATGAAAGGGGCAAAGTTTGTAGATGCCATAGATATTGATAATTGGTGTTACCAAAACACCCTGGAAAATGTGGGTAGGAATGATTGCGATAATATTAATGTTGAAGAGGGCGGCGCCGAATTACTACAGGATAGAAAATATGATATGATCCTCGCTAATATTAATCGTAATATTTTACTTAGGGATCTTCCAATTTATAAAGATTGCCTTAAAACAGGCGGAAATCTTTTTTTAAGCGGATTTTACGAAGAGGATATCCCGGTGATAAAAGAAGCCTGCCAGAAATTAGGTTTAAATTATATAGAACATATTGAACGAAGTAATTGGGTTGCTGTAAAGTTTTCAGTGTAAGCATTTTATAGATAATTTGTATCTTTGAAGCTTTAAAATTGTAAATGACGATGAGTACTAAAGAAGAAGTATTAGAAGAAGTAAAGACCACTACGCAGAAGGAGAATGAGATCGTACTTTATAATGACGATTACAATACTTTTGATCACGTAATAGAAACTTTAATCTATGCCTGCGAGCATACTCCTGTGCAGGCAGAACAATGCGCTATCCTGGTTCATTACAAAGGAAAATGTATTGTGAAAACCGGTTCTTTTGATGATTTAAAACCCAGATGTTCAAAATTACTGGAAGAGGGATTAAGTGCAGAGATAATTTAGATCAAAAAACTTGAAGATTCTTTTCAGATTATAAAAATAATAATATATTTGCAGCCGCTTAACCACCTAGGAAAAGTGATATTTTAATGGCCTTGTGGCGCAACTGAATAGCGCACCTGATTACGGCTCAGGAGGTTCCAGGTTTGAATCCTGGCAAGGTCACTCACGGTAACAGTACATTTAGTAAAAGAAGCGGTATCACAGGAGAATCCTGAGGTACCGCTATTTTATTTTCACTCCAAAATGTACTGAATTATGCACCAAGACCTCGTTTTTGACACAAGAGTTGACACAAGAAAAATGTTTGTGTCAATGAGAACTAAAATTGTAAAAAGAAGTTATGTGAACAGCGAAGGGAAATCACTGCTCTATCTTCACGCTTCAAAAAATTCTATTCGAGAAAGAATTGCGCTTGATATTTATGTGAACTCAAAAGATTGGGATCCAAAAAATGCCAGGGTTAAAGGAACAGATATGAATTCTCGCGATATTAATTTGATTATCGAAAATGTAGAATCTAAGATTACCGGTATTAAAACAATGTACAGGCTCGCAGAGAAAACACTTTCCCTGGAGAAATTCGTAGAAGAATTTAATAATTCCATTCCTAGAATAGATTTCCTTGCATTTATGGAACATCAAATAGAACTGGAGAAAAACACCCTGGCCGCCGGGACCATTAGACGCCATAAATCTATTCTTAATAAACTTAGAGAATGGAAACAAAGAATCTACTTTACCGAGATTGATGATCAATTAATAATTAAACTAAGATCTCGATTACGCGGAATAGGAAATGACCAGGTAACTATTGAATCTAATATGGCAAGCTTTAAAAAGTTTGTTACTGCCGCTCACAAAGCAGGAATAAGAATGCCGTTAGATCCCTGTGATATTAAAGTTGGTTCTACCAGGGGAGATCGCACAGATCTAAAGCCAGATGAGATACATAGAATCTATCGGTTTTATAGTTCCGAATTTGTGAATCCGCGCCATAAACTGGTGGCAGGATATTTTCTTTTCTCCTGTTTTACCGGACTTAGAATTTCAGATGTTCAGGTATTAAAGCGAGAACACGTAGAACAGGACTCCTTTACATTTAATGCCGTGAAGACAGGGAAGAAACAATGGATAAGGAAATCAAAGAAAATTGAAGCTATTTTAGAAGAAGAGCCCAGATTGTTTGTAAAGAAGGTCACCAACGAAGAAATTAACCGGGTGCTTAAAGATATAGCAAATACCTGCGGAATAAATAAACGGATTAGTTTTCACGTGGCCAGGCATAGTTTCGCCACCAATTTTTTAAGAATGGGCGGCGATGTACAAACCCTGCAGAAATTATTAGGTCACTCTAAAATTACGGAAACAATGATCTACGTGCATATTGTGGAGGCTGAAGCCTGCGAAAAAATTAAGCTTATGGATAATCTTTGGTAATTAATGCCGCCCATCCTGCTCTACGGTAATTTCCCAAAGATCTAAAGTCTGGTTCTTTTTTGATACACGCCGAATAATATGATATTTACCATACGCATAGATCCTGGACTTCTTTTTAATTTCCGCTGCTTTTTCTGCATCACAAATAAATGTCCACTCGGTTCCTTCGGAATGTATTCTGAAATCTATCCATATTTCATAATCGCTTCTATAGATTGCAGGAATCAATAAGTTCTTAGGATCTTTAGTTGCGTTTGTAGCGTTGGCCAGTCCGCCAAAAAGTGCCAATGCAACCAGGGAAGCATTTTCTGTATATAAATGAGCCGTAAAAAATGGGCCTTGCTGTTTTTGCGGGAGCGGAATGCCATTAATAGTAATCTCACTGGTTTCTTCATCTTTCACAAAAGATGATGTCCTGGCACCGGCATTGTCTACAAATATTTTATCAAAACTATAATCATCTGAATTTTGTTCCTGGAACTGCAGCAGAAAACTTTTGTCTTCGTAAAATTCCCTTATTGGTTCTTTTACTTCAAATTCTTCCAATGAAATAATCTCACCGGCTTCCATTTCATTCTGAATCTTATTCATAATGGCATCGTTGCCAGAAATATTCAAATCATAATTTCTCCAGTTCTTAATTACTTTAACGAGTTCGCCAAAAGTAATATCCGGTACACACTTAGTGAGATCTATTTTCTCCGGAGTAATTAAAGCAGGTATTAATTCTCCATTAGCATCGTAGCCCGCTACCTTGGTAATAGTCACATCAAAGATCATTGCTTTAGGATCCTGGGACTCGTCTATAATAGCATAGGCCATTTGTTCTGAAAAGAACTTAAGCGATGCAGAGCCCTGGGCTACACTAATTTCAAAATTCCTGTCTATGTTAGAATAGAACTCGCGGTACTCGTTATAAATTTGAAGATCTTGCCAAATAACTTCATCATTTATTTTAATCTGGCTTCCAGCTATTGTACCATCTACCCGCAATATTGCACTTCCCGAAATATTATAAATACCTGGTTCCAGTAGTTGTATTTCTGCGTTATAAATACCTGCCTGCACACCATCACTCCAACCTGGAGCCGCAGGACCCATAAGATAAACTTCGTCATACTCATCTGCCAGCATTTCAAACTCCTGTCCATCAGCTGAAATATTGGAATAGTAATCTGAAAGCACAACCAGCAAAGCTTCTTTAAGCTCTGGGTCTTCCAGGATATCGCCTTTTAGATTAAAACCGGCATCTGAAAACCCCTGTTTTAAAACGTGCAGCAAATAGGGCATAGGCTGCATCAGGTTACGGTTTACTTGCTCATCGTTAACTTCGTCATATTCATTTTCAATAAATACGCCTGCCTGGTAATTATTAATAAGGCCTTCAAAATATTGCCACTGTTCAGAATTAGTATCTATAGCATCGGTAATTACAGCAGGAAAATTATAGTCTACAGCAGGCCAGGTTTGGTTTACAATATTGGCAGCAAAATCTTGAATGGTCCCCACAAAATCTTCTTTGTGTAATGGTAATTCTGAAAGTTTCTTTTCAAAATTCGGGAAATCTTCAAAACCAAACTTGATTTTTCCCTGTACCATTTTTCCCTGGCAGCGGCCAATAATTAGTTTTGCTTCGTGTTCTTCGCCAAATAGCTGAAGATACCCATCAAAAGTTTTCCTACTGTTAGATGATGAGAAGTCGGTTATAAAACCAAGTTTTGTATTAAGATCGTCTTCAATATTAAACTGAAAAGGAAATGAATACTGCGAAAAAAACTGATCTGTAAACCAGTGGTTTTCCTTTACAATATTTAGATTTTTACCGTATAGGTCTAGATCAAACTGATCCGTTGTAAACTTGAAGATCATTCTTTCGGTTTATTACAAATTCTACATCATAGCTATAAGCAGCCTGTTCACTATCTTCATTTAAAAAATCTTTAACTACAGGGGTAAGAGAGATCTCACGGCCTTCTTTTTCCAACCACACTCTTTTACTCCTTAAAATTTGCTCTACCATTCCTGCGGAAACTTTAAGCAAATGCCCGGTGTTAATAGTAAGGCTGAGCTCTTTTTTAACCTCTAGGTTTTGCACGGTTTCCACCAGGTCTTTAAAAGTGGTATTGCTTATAGCTTCAAATTTGCTTCCCAATCGCATAGCGCCGGTGAATTCTAAACACTCTACCGTATTATATTCACTTAAAAAGAATACCTGGTGACTGGCTTTATTATCTGGAAACATTAAATATTGCTGTGAGAAATAATCGTTTTCATTTATAGGCAGTCTTACTTCAATCACATCCCCCGGGGCAAACTCACTGAAGAAAATGGCCAATCCGAACACCGAGTTACTGCCCGGGGTGTGATTAATAGTTTTATGGGTAATATTATTTCGCATTACCAGTATTTGCTGGCTCCCAAATTGCTTCACAAAATTGAATATTGCTTTGCTTGTTTTGGTTACGCGCACCGGTTGTGAATCGTAATTAAGAATTCCAAAATTAGCCTGGTACTTCTGCGGAGTACGGCCTTTTAGAAAACTCACATTCTCAAAATTCTTTTCTTCCCTGGTAAAGCTCGTTTTTCTAATTTCTTTGCTTAGATTAATAGTAACATTAGCCGGGCGGTAATAGGGAAATACCTGGTAGTTTTCCAGCGCTTCAGGTATAATTTCAAAAAGCGATTGCGGCGTATAAAAAGCACGGCCAATGATATTGCCAAGGTGTAGGCTCATTTTGTTTTCAAAAAACGCCCCTTTAAAAGTGTTGCTTATTGTTTTTGCAAAATTGCTGTAATCAAACCTGGTAATCTCAAGTGCTATTGAAGCCCTTTCGGTACTTTGATTGGAATAGATATTGGTTACTTCTTCCTCGTCGTTCGTAAAATTGAGCCTATCTGTAGCGAAACCTACATCTATACTTTCTACCACTCTAAGCATTACCGGCAGTTCAAAAACCGCATTATCTGAAGTAAACAAAATTACATCCTGATAGAAACCGGCCACCAGGTTATTTACATTAATAGGCTTAATGCTTAGTTCCTGGTAATACTCTCCTGCCGAGGCAGAAAGTTCTATCCAGTAGGGCGCAGTTATCACATAACTCTCTGTACTTACTACCACGGTATCTATAGCACTAGAATTTTGCACGCCTTTAATGGCAAAATATTCCAAGGCATTTGGCGTGATTTGAAAACCGTGTTGCTCAAATAAATAAGCGGTAAGAGGCACAAAAAGCGGGAAGATCATAAACCCTGTATAATCTAAATTCTTAATTCTAAGCTGATCATTTAAGACCGAGAGTTCATAAAAATCGAATTCCTCTAGTAACGCAATTTTTATGGTTTGGGTACCAGTGCCCAGGTAATTCTTTTTACCGTCCCAGGTTTCGCCATCATATACAATATTCCCATCGCCGGTAATTTCAAAATATTCAGGAATAGTAATTTCAAAATTTGCGGTGGTTAAAATATCAAATTCCCTGGGTGGTAATGGTAACTGATTTTTTACGTGAGCAAATTTCAAACTATCGGCACTCACCATTAGCTGGTCTTGTCCAATTACCCGTAACTCTACAAAAAGTCGTAAAGAAGAAATTTTGGTATCGGTAAGGCCAGAATCTGTTCTAACGCCATCTACCCTAAATTCTATAATACCATTGTAATTTCCCGGGTCTACCAGGCTAAGGTTTTGATAGCCTAAAGTAACTGTTTGTTCCAGGTTATTTTCTGTAAGGAGTAAACCACCGGCCGTTGCCAGATCACTACCACTTAAGTTTAAATTTTCGTAATCTCCTAGCCAGGCTAAAAGATTTACATAAGCTTTAAAAGAGCTATATTTTCCCGGGTCTTCGGTTGCAAAATGGTTTTCTATTTGTACAGGGATTTCAATAGAAGCCGGTGCAGGATCGCCAACCATATAGTAAAGAATAATTGGTGGTTCTACCTCAGATTTCCAATTTTGGTAAAATAGATCGTTCTCTAAACTCTCGGTAAATACCTGCGGATCTGCCAGGGGAATATTATAAGGCCCGGCAATTGCGGTTGGTGTAACTGCAGCATCTAGCCAGATCTCAAAAAAGGCCTGGGCAGTAACTACCTGAATTCTATTTTGAAAAGAGAGCTGCGTTTGCACATTGATGATATCCTTGAGATTTTTAACCAGCCAGTTATAAACTGCAGTATCTGGAGTGGCCAGGGAAACCACCGGTAAGGCCGTAACAGGATCCCCGGCGAGAATAGCTGCCAAATCGTTATAAGGAACTAATTTATTTGCCGCGAACTCATTATTTATACGGTATATAAGCTTATTGCTAAGAATATTTACCAACTCATTACTAAAAACTTTTGCAGTACTAAAGGTATCGTAGGCCATTATTTTTTATTTGAATTTCTCCATTTGTTATACTCCTTAATGTCTTCGTCCATCTTGCGGGCGTTTTCCATATCGCGTTCCAGGTAAGCTATTACTCCATTTTGTTCCAGGCGGTCTAGAACATCTACCGCACGGGAAACCACCATTAAAAGAGGGGTGTTATCCTGAGAACTTACATCACTACCGGAAACCTGTTGATCTCTTTTGTAGTAGCCGGTCTCAAAACCTTTAACCCGTGCAATTTCATTATGAATAGTATCCTGAAGGGCAGGGTCAAACTTTTTCCAGGCTTTATCGTCTATAATCATCTCTGGCCGGCGTTGGCCACCTTCACCGGCAAGGAAAAGTGTGGGTTTATTTACCATCCCACTGCGGGTTTCCCCACCGTAACTGGCATTAAACATTTTACCGTCCTGTTCCCGTTGTACAGGATAAAGCCCTTCTTCATACCCTTTAGCGGGTAGGGGAGTTGCAGCGGCTAAACCTAATTGAACAGCACCCAAACCGGCAATAACAGCAGCCCACGGCACACCTAAAACAAACCCACCTTGCGCCATTGCCTTTGCAACACCGGCAGCAGTGTTAAGAACAATCTGGGCCATCATCATTTCTTTCTCTCGCTTCGCCGCCTTGTATTCCATCTCAGCACGTTTACGCTGAGTTTCTTTCTCCATTTCTTCAATGGCACGATTGTACTGGCGTTGGTTAATTCTACCGGTATCTAACTGGCGTCTTAAGCGGTCTTCTTTTTCACGTTGGGTACGCTCAAAATTTTGAAGCTCTACCTGTTGTTTTTTTGCCTGAAAATCTTGGTACATTCCCCAGGCATTCATTAAGCCCTGGACAACTGTTTGCGCAGCTTCAATTTTCTGGCTTACCGTATCTAAATTTTCAAAAGTCGCATCCCATTGATCTACAGAAAAGCCAAGGATATCAAAACCGCCATAAGAGAGGCCTTCTTCTCCACCTCCTAATAATGCGCCACCGCCTTTAATCTCACTGAGTTTAATTCCCAGTTCGTCAAGAAAATCAAGCAGCTGCTGTTTTTCTTCTTCAGATAATAATTCTAAATCAAAGCCTTTAAACTCACCATTGTCAATAATACCCTGCATTTGAGCCAGGAGATCGTTTAAATGTTGAGCTTCCCTTTCAGCTTCTTCACGGTTGAATTGCTCTTGAAGTGCTGCCCTGGCTTTTTTATCGTTGCCTAATGCGGCCAAAGCTACATTATGCGCTATTTGCCTTTGCCTTTGCTCACGCTCAAATTGCTCCTGTACATTATTCGCCTGGTCTTGTAGTCCTTTTTGGATTATGGTACCAAGTTCATTTTGGTGAATAGCTTCTTCGTGCTGAATTTGCTGATTGAGTTCCCGGTTACGTTGAACCCAGGTTTCTTTTACTTTGGAAAGTTCTTCAGCTCGCTTATCGTCACCACCGGCACGGGCTTTATCTATTTCTAAATCAAGGTTGCGCATTTGCGCTTCCTCGATCATTTGCTCCTTGATCTGAGTGAGTTTCGCCTGGTGATTAGCTTCTAACTGGGCAATTTCTTTTTTAAAGCTATCGTCTATTAAGGAAGCTATAAGCCTGTTATTTTCTTCCTGAATTCTACGCAGGTTTTTTTCTTCTGTACTTGCACTAGGATTAAAAGATGATTTCTTTGGATCCCCGGTGTCTCCATCGCCGCCGGGAGCATATCTTACCCATTTACCACCTTTAAAAATAAACCAAGTACCCTCAATGTTTTGCATATCACCATCTTTAGGACCAGAAGGAGAAGGATCACCATCTTTGGTATTCTCCTTCATTTGCTCGGCATAGAGATCTTTTAGAATAGCAATTTCAGCCTTGGTGGCTTCAATATTTTCTTTACGTGTATTAAGTCCTTTTTCTAATAAGCTATTTTGTACTGAGGCAGGATTAAAACCACCTTTAAGAGCAGCCCAGGCTTTATCCCAGAAATCTATATTATCTTCTAAACTCGAATTTTCCTGCTCTATTAATTCCTGGGTTTTTTCGTCCAGCATTGCCTTTAATGCTTTAGCCCTTGATGCACGCTCAAGAGCATCGGTATATTCTTTTAAAGCTTTTTCCCCTTCTTTTGTGGCAATGTTCTCCAGGTTAAGATTGCCCAGATATTCAGGAGAGATCTGGTTGAGTTTTTTAATGGCCACCAATTTAGCTTCCCTACTAGCATCGGCATCACGAGCTACGGTTAACCAGGCTTCCACTTCATTCTTTTCTGAAGCGATATCATTAGCTACTTTCTTACTAGCATTAGAAAGCAAGCTTTGTTTGGTTGCTGCTTTCTCTGCACTTTCTGCAAAAGCATAATAAGCCGCAACAGCTGCCCCTACAACAGCTAATGCAGCACCAATAGGATTAAGCGCCATTGCGGCAGTAAGCGCCCGGTAGGCAATAACCGCTTTTTTAATATTCCCGGTTAGTAAAGCTTTTGCGATAGCCAGGGATTTAGTAGCAACTTCCTGGGCTACCAATAATGCATAATGAATTTTTGTAGCAGCACTGGCACGTGCCGTCCAAAGCGCAGTAAGTTTAAGAGCAGCGTTATAAGAGAGTACTGCAGCAAGTACCACGGCCAGAACTTTTACCACAGCCAGAAGCCGGTTTCTCCATACGGTAACTTCACCAGAAGCATCTTCTGAAGCTCCAATGAATTTAGCAAACCATTCAATGCCGCTTTGCAACCATTGTACGATTGCTTCAGAAGAAACAAACCCAATTAAACGTTTTTGAACTTTTTGAAGAGTAGCAGCAAGGTTATTATTTTTTACTTCGTATTCCTCAGTAAGCGATGTTGCTTCTTCCAGGGCTTTGGCAGCTGTCTCCTGTCTTTTTTGTAGTAACTCGGTATTATTTGCCAGGGCAGATAAAGCCTGAACACCGCGGGCACCGCCAACATCAATTTTAGAAAGCTTTTCTACCATTTCTTCCATACCGCCATTGGCGCCATTCAAGCCTTTAAGAAAAGCTATCATTGCCTGGTTAGCATCGGTTTTTAGAAGCGCACTAAAATCTTCTAAGGTCATATTGGCAATCTTGGCGTAGCGATCTGTATTTTCAAACATATCTATCCACACCTTATTCATTGCCGTTGCTGAGATTTCAGCGCTTTGGCCTATTTCATCGAAGGTGGCAGCATAACCTATGTTTTGGTCAGCACTTACTTTGGTTTGAGCAGCAACACCGGCCTGGCGTTTTAAATAATCTACTAGAAACTGGGCATTATTGGCACCACTGGCAGAAACCTCATTAATAGATGAACCAAGCGCCATATTTGCCTGGGCAAAGTCTTTCCCGGTTTGTTCGCCAACTTTATAAACATTGGTCATTTTACCTACTTCCCGAATAGCTTCATCTGAAAGATCATCACCAAGGGCCACTTTTAACTGATTGGCCACCTGAACATAATCCTGAAGGTTTTTAACACCGGTAATCCCTAACCTTCCGGCTTCTTCGGCAAGTTTTAAAAGTTCCTGCCTGGTAGACCTGGTGGTAAATGCACCAAACGATTTGGTTAAATCGTCTACTTCTTCTTTAGTAAGACCTGTAGTCTTACGAACATCGGCCTGGGAATCTGAAAGTTTGGAGTTATAATCTAAAACCTTTTGAATGGAAAGCACCATCCCGGTTCCTGTAGCAATTACTGAAGCACCTAAAGCTGCATAACGATTAAAACCATCAGCAATTCTTCCAATAGAAGAACGGGTTGCCCTGGCACTCATTCTCAATTCTTTTAACCGGGCATCTACTTGTTTTAGTTCTGCCTGGTACCGATTATATTGAGCACTTCCCGGCACCATATTATGAAGCTGCAGGCGAAGTTGCGAGGCGCGTTTTGAAAGCTGATTCATTGTGAGGCCTGTTACTCCAATTTCTTTTTGGAGGGCGCTCATCCTTGCCTGTTTTTCTTTTAAAGTCCGGTTGTTTTGGCGAAGCTCTTTGTCCAGAGCCTTATACTCTGCAGTTTCTTTTTTTCCTGCCCTGGAAAGTTTTCTCTTTTCTTCCCGAAGCTCTTTATTTCTCTTGGTGAGATCCCTGGTTGATTTTTCTAAATCGAACAATTCTTTTTGCGCTTCGTTGCCATTAATAACAACGGAGAATCGCATTTCTTCATCAACAATTCGCTTGGCCATAGGGAATAAACTTTCAACAAGTTTACCGCCTATAAAGCGTTTAAGGTGTGACAATAAAAAAGCCCCTACAATTGCAGGGGCTTAGGTTTATTCTTTTTTAAATTTTTGATCATCCATATCTACTGATGCGTACTGATCATCATCTACCAGAACTAACTGGTTGTCTTTAAATTCCCAGAGGCTACCAGATTCAACTGGAATTCCTTCCCGGGACACAATGTCTTCCTGATTTCGGTAATACTCGCTTTTGTCGTGCATAAAAGTGAATTTTTAAAATACCCAAGGGTGGTGCACGACAAAAGCATAACTTTTGAAGTAACCGGACTTTCACCGGCGCTCCCTTGGGCTAAAATTTTAAACTTCGAAATCATAGTGTTAAGTTTTGTCGTGCAGGACAAATGTAATTATTTTTTCAGAATCTTAGCTTTTTCGGCTTCAAACTCTTCTTCCGTTAATACACCGTCATCAAATAACTTCTTAATCTTAGCCAACTTATCATATTTATCTTCTGACGATACAGAATTAGTTGATTGATTAGGACAAGGTGTAACTTCGCAAGATTGAATAGCTTCTTCGATCATTAGATTGTAGTTTGTAATATTACCACCTCCCACAACAAAATAAACTTTTTCAATTCCTTTAAGTTTTCCTTTTTTAATTTTCTTAATAACTACTCCTAAATTAGAATAGTTAGCACCAATTTGTGTAGAACTACCGGCAGCCCAACCTCCTAACTGAAGGTGAACAAAGCTACCTTGCATACCGGAACCCATACCTAATTGTACAGTATCACCAGGTTTATAAACGATACCATTTGAAGCTTCATAGGAATCTAACCGTTGAGCATAAGTAGTTGTGAATAATAGAATAAGTAGAAGTGTAAATAATTTTTTCATTTTAATAGTTTTATTGTTACCGTCAATAAAACTACAAAAAAAAGCAGTGGCAGGGCACTGCGGGGATTTTAAAGGAACAACTCGCGGAGTTTACCAACAAGTACCATAGTGTCTATACGTTCTTCCTGGTGGTTAGCTTCTTTACTGGTAAGATAGACCTCGAGAAGATGATCTAATGTGGCTAATTGGTTTTCTTTGGAGTCGAGCATTTCCAGCTCTTCTAAAAACTTTTCCATTTTAAATTAAGATTTTTGTTAACCAAACAATATAAAAACAAAAAAAGCAGCCGTTGGGGTGGACTGCTTTTAGATCTAATAATTGAATAGACACCTCTGTCTGTTTGTAAATATATGAAAATTAATTACATATATGTAAACTATGAAAAATCTTTGGCCAGCTTTTCTTTAACGGCATTGGTAAAACCAAAATGGAGCTGCTTAATAATATTGTTGGCGTGGCCAAAGAGAATACGGTTGTGTATTGGGTGGCTTTTCTTCCTTTTTTTCCCGTCTTTAGAATCCCTGGTGCGCATATCTACAAACCTATGGCGGCCAAGGTGGGTATATTCTAAAGTATTACTGTTTACCTGGTAACTACGATCGTTATAGAATTCTTGACTGCGAAAGCCACGGCGGGCCATAAGGCTTTCTTGCGCCTGGTCCATATTTTCAGATTCTTCTTTGAGAACCTGGGTAGTAAACCGGCCTTTTAAAACATCGTCGCTTAAGCGTTCCCTATCTTCTAAAGATCTCATTCTATTTTAAGTTCTAATTTATCTAGCTTCCAAAGTACTTCAAGCATTTTGGCTGCATCTGTAGTGCGGTGGCGGTAGTTGTACACACATTGTTTAGAAACATCAAGTTTTTTACCAATTCCGCGTTCTTTTACAGCTTCATTAAATGCTTCTTCAATTTCTTCTTGTGTCATAATTGTAATATTTGATTGTTTCTCAAATATACAAAAAAGTAAACTTTAAAACTACTTTTAAACAGAAGTATCAAAAGAAAGCTCCACGCTCCAGCCATTACAGCCCAGTAAATTACTTTCCGGATTAATGCTGATATTGCTTACAACGAGATCTCTAACAAAGCCGCAGGGGCCATCTATAGAATCGTCCAGCACTTTATTAAAAAATTTTAAAGCTGTTGCCTGTGTTCTTTCAAATACATCTAACCATTCGTCCTGCCTGGTTGCACTATAATCGGTTTTCTCGAGGAAAAAAAAACCTAAACTATTTCTAAGCTTTAAGGCATCTACATCATTTCCGGTTGTCCTGGCATCTGGCATTACGGCAATCATAATTTGGTTATCGGTTACCCGAACACCGCTAAGAAACTTAGCCAGTTCTTCTTTAACCACTACTACCTTAGAGAAATTAACTTCGGGTAGGGCTTCATCGGTATCTGTAACGTATTGCCTAAGTTCTGGGATTAGTATCATTTATTTCGTTTTTTAGATTTCTCCTGGGCGGCACGGTCTTTTTCCCGCTTCCTGATATCATATAAAAAGATGATCATCTCCCAGAACTTGGTTTTATTTACTTTTTGCATTGGGCCATAGATACCGGTCTCTGCAATTCTATGTGCTACAGCCTTCATCCCGATACCGGGAATCTTACTTTCTTCCTGTTTAGTATCACCATCTTCAAAAAGGATGGAGAGATCTAACCATTTGCCCTGGACAAATACCGAAGCTGAGAACAGGTATTTTTGAAAACTGGCAAACAGCAGGAAAAAGCCATACACACGGCCAAAATAAACGTGCTTTAAATGCTTTGCATTCTCGCTTACTTTGGATGAATCGTACTTCTTACCCTTTTCAAAATAAAACGTAGCCATTAGTTTATACAGGTATTCTTCTTTAAAATCCTGCTCGATTAGGCTGTAGATCTCAAGGGCATCTATATACTGCTCCCAGATAATATCATCAAAACCATCTTCGGGACCGTACCAGGTTTTAAAAGCGTCAGAAATTACCCGGGAATGATTATTAATGTAGTACTGCTTAATAGTTAATTTACCTTCTTCTTCCTCTTCAAAGAATGAATCTATAAAGGTTGAAATACGGTAAATATTGGCCGACATTTCCAATTGCTCTTCTTCAGAAATCTTGCGTTTTCCTTTTTCAATATTCAGGAGCTTGTAAACCATATCTATCCTAAAATCTTCATAGGAGATTTTATCCTGGCGATATTTATAAAGAAGATAGCAGGCTTCGGCGTACTGGCGTGAATCGCATTGCTGTAAATCTTCAGGAAGTTCTATTCTTCGCCCAGTTTCTGGAATTTCTAAAATCATAGCTTAATTTGAAGATCCTTAGAAAATTTAAGATCAAGTTCCTCCAGGCGAGTACCGTGCTTATGCATTACGTGCTCGTAGATCTCGGCTTTGTTCTTTCCTTTAATGGGAATGTACTTGCCGGAAGCATCACGCCTTAGGTATTTGCGGAGTTCAAACTTAAACTCGCTAATAAACTCACGGCGCTCCTTGGTTCTGTCTCTAAGCTTAGTTTCAAGCTTATCGTTTATAGAATTAAAACGCTTTTTCTTTCTCCAGTTCCAGATAGAAGAGAAGAATTCAATGATTGGTTTAAAAAATTTGGCCATTATATATAATTTTAAGTGGATACGAAGGAATCATCATCATCGAAACTGTAATTGGGCTCTGATACAATCACAGCTGCAGCTTCAGTCTCGGTCAATTTTGGTTTTAAATAATCTTCAATAGCAAGAAGGGCTTTTTTAGTGTCCTGGTCAAAAGACTGCGCCGCCAGTTCAGCTTCCATTTTCTCAGGTGGTTTAGAGTTCTTAGAATTAACTCTTTCGCCTTTGTATTTTTGCAAAATACCTTCCGGCAATAGTGTTACACGAAGTCTGCGAATTGCCCAGGCCATTGCATAATAAACCGTAGCTTCTTTTATAAGCTCTATTAGATCGTTGTCTGCGTCTTCAGAAGCATCTTTTGCCAGTTCCAGGAGCGCATTGTATCGCTCTGCTCCAAGCCTGCTTTTAATTTCTGTGCGCTGGCATTTACTCATACCTGGTTGAAGTTTCTCTAGCAGGTAGCGAGAATGAATAGGGAAGTATGCTTCAAAATCTTTGGTAGTCCGCACAAACACATTGTAGGTAGACTTATAGGCTTCAGTGTTTTTCCATTTAATATCAGGATTTTCACCTTCTGCAGTTTTTACAACAGGATTGGTTTCGTCCAGAAGATTTAATAAAGTGTCCAGAGAATGATAATATTTACGCTCCAGGTTCTCATTATCGTTATTCACCATCCACTCAAATGCCGATTTCTCATTGGTATCGTTACGCATCTTTCTACCATTAAGCGTATGACTAAGATCTCTGGATGGAGCGTGATGCCTCCAAGCATCTAAAAGAATAGCGTATTTAGCATTGAATAGGAGGAAGGCTTCATCCTCTGATTTTTCTTCCTCTTTGACAGATAAGCCCTGTATATGCGAATAAGTTTCCTGCCCAATTAGATTGTAAACTTCCCGGCTAGCGGTGTATAATTCGGCGGTAAGTTCTTTTACCTGGAAATCGGCATCTAAAAATGAAAGAATATCTTTTGCATATTCTTCGTCGTTGAATATTAGCTTCATGATGGCTTCTGATTTTTAAGTCGGTCTCTCTCTGATTTGTCTTGCTCACGTTGTGGTTGATCGTGATAGAAACCGAGTTTTAATTTTTTCTTTGGGAAATTGGCTTTAATAGCATAGTTCACGGCTTTTGTTACGATCATCTCAGGTATATCAATGCCCGTCATCATATAATTTTGAAGCGCATAGAGTTGTTCAGAACCTGAATCTGAATTCCCGTCTTTACCAGTGCCACCTATTGCACTATGCACACCGACACCGGCTGAAGCTGATCTATCTGCGACCTCGCCTATTTTAATTTGAGCATCGGCAAAATCCTTTATATTCTGGTCTATTGGCTTGATTGTCCATCCCTGCTCCTTAAGGCTTGTGCCATCTACAAAAACCGTATCTACAGTGTGCCAGAATTTACCTGCATTTTTATCTCCTGAAAGTACTTTCGCTATTTTACGCAAGTAAGATTTTTGATAATCAATTAGATCCTGCTCTTTATAATCCTTTCCAGCTTCATCGGCTAATCTCTTGAGTTGATCTTCTTTCATATCCCAGAAGGATTGGGGAGAAGTAATATGATACTTTACATTGATTGAATTTTTACTAAGTGCCTTAAGAATAAGTGGGACTGCAGTAGATCTTCTGATCCATTCTAATGAACCATAGATATCCGGAACCGTATAGTAATCGGAACAGAAGCTATACATATTGGAATAGAAAATACTATTCTTATAAGCGAATGGAGCTCTTAAATCAAATAAAGGATATACCTTGAAATTAGTGAGATGGTCTACGTGGTTCAGGTTCCAGTCATTTATAATAACGTGATCTGGCTTTATAATTTGATTAGTAGAACGAGTGGCCAACCTGCTTTTATCTGGAGATATATGCTCCAATTTGGAAATTTTCTTCTTACCATTTATCCTGGCACCACGGTTAAGATAAAACTTAGAGAACGTTCCTTCTATATGATTGTAATCTACGCAACCTTTATGTAGATAGTCGTTACAATCCCAACTCTCCAGCCAGTCTTCTATCTCTGCATCGTGGGTCCACTCCCGTCTTAACTGGAAGTTATCATCAAAGTTTTCTTTATATAGCTTAGGGCCTTTGCCCCATAGCATACCGGTCTTCTTTTTAATTACACCAGGTACTTTAGAGTTATTAGCTACAGCATCTCTAATTACCGTAGGTAGATCATTGTTATCACCATAAGGTAGGATGCGCCAATTATCAATGGTATACTGCCTATTGGCATTGGTCCAGTCTAATGTTTCCTCACCCTTGGTTATCCTGGACTGCTCTAAGTCTCTTGGGTTCTCTGACACCTCGTAGGAGAAAACTACATCTTCGTGCTCTACTAAGGCATTACGCCCATATTCTTCAATATTCATTTATGTACTTATTATTGAATTTAATTAGTAATGGTAGATAGAAGAAGCGATCCTGGTCACCGTCTTTAAATCCAATGAGTAGATCTGCCTTGTCTGAGTACTGCTTACTGAGACCTGTTCGCAGTACAACATTCTTCTTCTTCTTATAGCCTTCTGATATATCCTTGCTCTCCTGGTAGGAATAGAACTCAATATCATGTTTATTTCAACTGAAAAGTATACCACTATTTCATTTCAAAAGTATACCATTTTAAATTAATTAACAACGGTATCCCTGTTCCCTGGGGGTACCCCCAGGGAACAGGGATACCGGCGGCGCCCGGG
>NZ_JAFLQX010000004.1:0-31908 GCF_017579965.1 Salegentibacter sp. BDJ18 | reverse complement strand
GGAGCCTTACGATTCAGCAATTTTATATTAAATTTGGAGACCGGATACCACTGGACATAAACGCCAATTCCTCTGGGGCTAGCCCCAGAGGAATTGAAACATCAGACAGAGTTTAATTTACAGACCCACTTTTAATGATAATTACCGGTTACACAACATCCTCCAGTCATTAAATCCCGAAGGTTTTTTAGTGAAAAATGATATTAATCCTAAAGAATTATTAAGCGCTATAGAAAACGTACTTGCAGGTTCTCCTTATTATAGTAAGACGGTTTTAAACCTCCTTAGAAAACAAGTGGGAAGCGATATTTATTTAGATGAAGTGGATCGTAAAATGCTTTATGAACTTTCTATTGGCGCGAAACTAAAAGATCTAACAGATCTTCTCCCATTATCTATTGCAGGGATTGAAAAACGCAGGAGAAATCTAAAAAAAATGTTTGGTATTTCGGGAGCCGAAGATCGGGAGCTTGTAAAAATCGCCAGAGAAAAGGGTTTTTTATAGGCTGGGATAAAGCTTAATACACAACAAGCTAAAACGAAAAAAACCAGCCTTTTTCAAGACTGGTTTCTTCTGCTTTGCTCCCCCTCTTGGGCTCGAACCAAGGACCCTCTGATTAACAGCCGCTAAAAAGCTGTTTCAGATAATTTCATTTAGCTTCTTATGTATTGACAATCAATGTTTTATAACTTTTTACTTGTCATTTAGTTTTACAATATTTACCTTTATTTGCCCATTTGTTGTCCCTATGTTGTCCCCGTTTTAACCTACTAATTAAGGGTTTATCATTCAGAAATGACAAAATGTTGTCCCTAATATATGAATTATGATTAATCTCAAGATTGTACTCAAGAAAAAATTACTATCCGATGGAAAGTATCCTGTGTGTTTACGAGTTACTAAAGAAAGACAGTGTAGACATTACAAAACACCATTCAGCGCAAAAATGGACGAATGGATTGAACCAACCGGAGTTTTTAATAAAAAGCACAGTAACCACGTTCAAAATAATAGACTTCTTGTAAAATTCAAGGAAAGGGCCTACCAGATTATAACAGAATTGGAAATTGAAAATCCCGACTATACAATACAAGAATTCGATACCAGATTCAGGGTTACATATAACCCGGTAACAAATGATGTTTTTACATTTTTTGATGAAATTATTCAAGAAATGACCTATGCTGGTCGTGTAGGCAACGCGAAGTCGTATAGAGACACCAAGACCTCCATACAGATTTTCTATAAGAGCAAAAAGCTTAGTTTTCGGGAAGTTAACTCCACCTTTTTAAGCAAATATGATGCATTCTTAAGATCCAGAGGCGGAACCGATGGAGGTGTTGGCGTAAAAATGAGAGCTATAAGAGCACTATACAACAAAGCCATAGAGCGTGGTATCGTTAAAGAAAGTTTATACCCCTTTAAAAAATATAAAATTTCAGGTTTGAGGGGCAAAGGTTTTAAACGTGCCCTGGATTTTGAAGAAATAATGAGCATTGTGAATATAGATTTGAGTAATCATTCGCATTTAGTTGATACCAGAAACTACTTTGTTTTTAGTTTCTATACTAGGGGAATGAACTTTGCCGACATGATGTGTCTGGAATGGAAAGATGTGGAAAAGAATGTCATCTATTACACCAGGGCTAAAACCAAAGGAAATTTCTCAATTGCCATAATGCCCCCAGTAAGAGAAATTCTAGACTATTACCGAATTAATGGATATGGGAATAAATATGTATTTCCATTACTGTATCGTGAAAACTACACTCCTACCCAACTTGCAGATCGAAAACATAAAATGTTAGGGATCTATAACAAAAATCTAAAGGAACTAGCTACAATTTGTGAGATCACGAAAAATGTTAGCAGTTATGTGGCCAGGCATAGTTTTGCTAATTGCCTTAAACAAAAAGGGGTTGCAACGGATGTGATTAGTGAATCTCTAGGACATCAAAATCTAACTGTAACCCAAGCATATTTAAAAGAATTAGATACTCAGGTTGTCGATAAAGCTCTGGAAGTATTGTTATAATCGTTCTATATTTAAATAAAAGTACAGATTTACGACACTATCCCGCAAAGTGTGTAAAGTTAAAATAACAGGGGTTGGACTTTTTAAAGTCTGACCCTTTTTTCATAGATCGTAAGGAACTGATTTAAAATAATGCCCCAGTTCCTAATTGGCATTGACCACTTTTTAGTGGCTTCCCTTGTAGCCAAATATACCGATTTCATCACTGCCTCATCGGTAGGGAAAGACAATTTATTTTTAGTGTACTTCCTGATTTTACCATTGAGGTTCTCGATAAGGTTGGTGGTATAAATGATCTTTCTTATTTCCAGGGGGAACTCAAAGAATACCGTAAGGTCTTCCCAGTTATCTCTCCAGCTCTTTATAGCATAAGAATACTTACTTTCCCATAGCCCTGCAAAATCATCCAGGGCAGCTTTGGCAGCTTGCTGGTTAGGTGCGTTGTAGATATGTTTCATATCTGCTGTAAAGGCTTTTTTGTCCTTCCATACCACATACCTGCAGGCGTTGCGTATTTGATGCACTACGCAGATTTGGGTTTTGGACTCAGGGAATACGTTCCTGATGGTATCGGTAAACCCGTTTAGGTTATCAGTAGCCGTGATAAGGATATCTTCGGTTCCCCTGGATTTTATATCGGTAAGGACACTCATCCAAAAAGCTGCAGATTCATTTTTACCCAACCAAAGTCCCAATACTTCTTTCTTTCCATCTCTGCGAAGCCCAACTGCTATGTATATTGTCTTGTTGATCACCTTGGAGTTCTCCCGTACCTTGAATACGATCCCATCCATCCAAACAATAAGATATACGGGTTCGAGTGGTCGGTTCTGCCAGGCCACGATATCCTCGGTGACCTTCTCGGTAATCCTGGAGATGGTAGAAGTGGAAACTTCAAAATTATAAACTTCCCTGATCTGTTCTTCGATATCGCTATTACTCATTCCTTTGGCATAGAGCGATACGATGACATTTTCAATACCATCAACCATATTGCCCCGTTTGGGGACAATCATCGGATTAAAGGAAGCATTCCGGTCCCTGGGAACCTGGATCTGGGATTCCCCGAAAGAAGTGCGAACCTTTTTTTGACCAAAACCATTGCGGGTATTGGGATTATCGGACTTTTGGCTCTTGTCATAACCTAAATGACCATCCAATTCGCCTTCCAGCATTTTTTCAATGCCACGTTTCTGCAGTTGTTTTAAAAAGCCATTGAGCTCATCTCCACTTTTGAACTGCTTTAAAAATTCATCGTTAAATAAATCCTCTTTTTTCATACTGTGTAAAATTTAAAATTAGACAAAAAAATAACAGGGGTCGTGACCCCTGTTATTTTTCTATTTACACAGTTTATGAGATAGTCCTAGATTTACTTTTCTTATTATCGTTTAAACCAAATTCTTTAAATACTCTGTAATTAAAGAATTTGATTCACCCTTAAAGCATTGAAAACAATCTCTTTTTCTAACTGTTCACGTTTTTTATTTGTTCACGTTTCGTGAACAGTTCTAATTTATGAACAGATAATTAAATATCTTCCTGTTATACACTTTTGAAGAAACTGTTTTATAAAATTGTAAAAGGCATTCATATTCATAAGTAGCTGATTTATGAAAAAACACCATGTTCTATTCTAAGTAATTCATCCTCAACCAAGTCAATACCAATGTTGGTTTCAATTAAGTCCAGTGGTTTCGAATTTGCCAATGCTCTATTTGAATGATTTAGCCAAACAGTAAATTTCTCTTTTTCATTAAAAACCTGAATACCCTTGAGAAAAAGAAGAGTGAGTTCTATTAACCGCTCGGAAGAATTAATATCCATAGTCTTATCTGGAGAATAACGCTGTAGGGTTCTTTCTGAGACGTGAATTAATTTAGAAAGTTGTTTCCTGGTTAAACCGGAATGTTTGATAAAAGAAGTTACTGAATTTCCGCTCAAACCTTCATTTATAACCTTGAGGTATACAAAAGCTGAATTTGCTTCATTCAAAGAAGCCGATTTGATATCTAGCCATTTAGCTACATTTTCTCTCTCAACCATGTGATACATTCTCAATAACAAATCGCGTTTTCTTTATCCCAATTTAGTGAAAAATGTCGGCCGAAAAACCAAGCCGAATGTCGCGAGGAATGCATTTTTAAGGTTCTAATCCATTAACTAGCTTTTGAAGGCTTTGCAGCACCTCTTCGTAGTATAAGGATCTATGGGTTTCTAAAATTTGATTAATCAGTTTGCTTTCTTCTCTTTTACCGATTTCTTCAAGCAAGATTTCCTGGATGGATACAAGCGTTTCTGAGTGCATTTCTAATGATTCCCTGATATCTATTCCTAAAAGAATAGCTCCTGCAGTTGTATTATTAAAAAATTCCTGCCCATATACTTCATCGTAATAATTGGAGGCAGCCCTTTCTTCGTAAATAGATAGGTAGTTTCCTAAGATAAAACCTATATCATCTGCATCCTTATTGTTATGCTGGTGGCGATCTTTCCAGGCGATTATTTTCAAAATGAAAATACCACTCAGTGTCGCAATCCTTATTTCGGTTTCATCATCTATACGAACCGGTAATGCAGCTTCATCAGCGGCCTCAAAGCCTAATACCGACATAGCCATCTCCTCATTTGGAGGCCAGAATATTTTATGGTCTTTTTTCATTATTTCTCCAAAAGGAACAATATCTAATTCAAATTTATCTTTATAGATAAAGCGTTGTTTCTGGTCCTTATCCTTGGTGAAATTTTTAAGCTTTACGAGCTCTTTTTCTACACTTAACCATTGTTCCCAATTGTTTACCGCAATGGCTATATCAAGATCATAGGTTAACCGTCCGGAATGTATATTATGTATTTCCATAATAATATCCCGTGCGATGGCACCTATCACAAAAAAGGAAATACCGGCTTCTTTAAAATATCCGGTAAGTTCCAATAAAATTGGTTTCAACAGTGGATGGGTGAATTTTTTACTGGATATGTTGTAGCTCATTTGCTAGAATCTTTTTTGCGGTCTCAATATTTCTTCCATAACCACTGTTTATTAAATCGGCATACACTAAAAGTGCGGGTGCTGTTTTGCTGGTAGTATCATTACCTGTCCAAAATTTTTGTAAAACTTCAACAGTGCCCGCTTCGCTTGGGATTAAGCCAAGCGTTTTTGCAACTTGAGAAAGTTCCAAATCTGTAAATACGGTAAATTGTTCAGGTCGTAAGCTATCTGTGAGAATTGCCCCCCCAGGTTCTCCTCCCCAGAGAATAGATCCATTTTCCGAATATAGTTCGAGACCACGCCAGTTTTTTAATTGTTCGTTATCTTTAAATCGCATCCGCTTTCTTAAGATTCTGGGCCTGAGATTAGCATTGAAATCAACCACCCATCGCTCTAGCAGTTCCGTTTTATTTTTAAGAACCCTTTTGTTTTCTGTTTTTAAGATGTAATTTAATTGTTCAAGTTCAGCCATTACGTTACTTACTGAACCTACAGACACATCGGCCTGCTCCGCTATACTTCTGTAAGAATCCTGAAAATTTTCAGGTTTATTCAATAAATGAAAAATAATTTTCAAGCCTGCTTCCTGAAAAGCCCGTGATTGATTAGTTTTATCCTTTTTGGTGTTTTTCTGACCTTCTACAAAGATAGCTATATCTTGATGCTTTATAAACGCATTGCCCGCAACATCAATATAGTTTATGCCTCGTTTTTTGAGTTCCTGGGTAGCCTTTATTGAAATATATTCAGCAATTAAAATAATAGGTTTGCTATTATTGTTTTTCATTTCCTCTAGTTGCGAAACAATAAAACCTTGATTAGAGTTTCTTACAGTTGGCCTACTTTCGACGATGAACGTGGTATTATGTACAGTTAAAAGTACTTGGTGGGGCTCATTGGAATCTACCTTAATGGAAACTTTGCTAAGTTCTTCCAATTTAGAAGCTGCTTCGTAGATATAGTCATTATTCCTATACATTGCTTTTTGTGTTCATTATTATTCATTGTTCAGTGACAATGAACATTCAAATATAATGAACGTTTTTTAAAGTGAAGAAGAATAATTAGCAATGATAGTTTTCTTAACAAATCTTCTGCAACTCTAAATAAGCTTCAGGTTCACAATTTCAGCTTCTGTTTTGCCCTAATCCTCCAACGGCCAATGCCCTGTTCTTGACATTCATCATCTACAGCCAAATCAGATAGATAGGAACAGTAAACAAAGTCGGTGATTGCCCTGGCAACCCCAATTAATTTAAGATCATCTCTTGCTGCAGTAATTAAGTTTGCATTTTCAACCATTGCTTTCATCCTCTCAATACCATTAATGGGCCTTCTTTCTTCCAGAGTAGATTTTATGAGTGGCTTTCGGAATTCCTCCGACGAAATGTTACTGTCTATTTTGAACGTTATCATTATAATCAGAAATAAGGTAAGGTCAACCCCAACCAGAGATTTCCGAGGGTGATGATACAGACAATTTTATGCCTGCTAAACGGGGGAGAAAAATCCTAAATTTTTCATGTTTCCAATCTATCTTTTGAATTAAAAATTTGGATCAATTTTTAACAGAAGAAGACCTTAAATTTTTTAATGGGATGTTCCTTTTTTATCTAATTTTATCACCAGTCAGTTAAACATTTTCTGACTTTAATCCCTGAGAATACGATGAATAAATATTTCTCCCGCTGGTTTGTAATTTTTATGTTTCTTGGCCTTATCTCCTGTAGTGAAGATGAAGCTTTACCGAAACCGGAGGTGCTTCCGGAGGTCAATTTGGAGACGAAAGATACTTATAAGTACATTGCACTTCGCAATGATGGGCAACTTTTCGAAGTTGGAAATTTAACAGGGAAAATAGACCTTATTAACAAGATACCCGGTATTGATTTTAATACCACCTTTAACGCAATCACCTCTTCACCCACCCATCTTTACATCTATGAGCATAAGTTTCCTCCTCTTCAGAGTTTAATTCATATTTATAACCGCACCACAAAAACCAGCCAGTCTAAAATAATCAGCTTTCCGCAAGATGTTTTTGGAGAGTTTCCGGGTCTGTTATCGCTGGAATGGGATAAAAGAAGTGAAAACCTGATTGGACTTATAAAAGAACATTATGAACAGGGACCTCACGATATAAGCCGCCTGGCACGTATAGATCCGGTTACTTTGGAAATAACTTCCATGAATATAGAAGTTGACCTTGCTCACATCATTTCCACCCAACTTATTGAAAATAATATCTACACATCCACTTACCGCACGAGCACCGGGAGTGGAAATAATGATTTTTTTAAAATTGATCTTAGAAGTGGTGCTTTAACCAGCCTTGAGTTGGAAAATATGGTAAGACCCCCCATTCATTTATCCAAGAACACCAGGAATAATATTTTATTCGGTTTTCTTCCAGTAGAAGGCTCCAATTTTATGGGGGCTGCCCGCCCTGTACTTATTAATCCGGACAATATGCAGGTAACTGATTTATTTCCAAATGAGGTCATTGGAAACCTCAACTTTATGGGCCGATCTTTTTTTAACCCAGATTCTGGGGAGCATGTGGACTTCATCACTTCCACTACTTATTTTGGTTTATTTCACTATAATACTAGCAGTCAAAAGGTCTCGGTAACTCACCTTGAATCTCCCAATAATCTTTCTAGTTTAGTGGGAATAGTAGATGTAAGAAAGGTGGACAAATAAAGGATTATATTTATTGCAACTTCAATAAAATTTTGCTGCTTTTTACATGAAAAGCAGCTAGGAAGAATATGTACTATTGAAAATGAAAAAAGAGAGCTAAAAATCTCTTTGAGGCGCCTTACTTCTCAACTGCTATCAACTACTGGAGTTATTGAATTAATAATTCCCTACTTTTTTTCTGAATTTTCAATTTTCACTCATCGTATGCCCCATATCTACCATAACTTTGCGCTGGATCCTATGCTGTTTTTATAGTATACGGGAAGTTAAGCGTAAAGTAAAAACAGCATAGGGCGCAACACTTATATTTATTAAACCAGTAAATTTTCTCCTGTTTTCAGGGCCTTTCAAGCCATTTACTAGTAATGTCCACTCCTTGTCCACTCATTTAAAATTTGCTTTTATTTTTTACTAAATTTTTGATGCAAATTTCAACGGTTTTATTGGGGGTTTCACGGCATTTGTCGCAATTTTACTAATTTTTTCAAAGGTGCATTTGTCATTACAAATTGGGGTATCCACCCTGTAGCCACTCGCAGTATGCCTCCTGGATTTCCGGATATGCTGCAAAATAATCTTGGTAAGATTTATTCTGTGATTCCATAATCGTTCGGTAAACTTCAAAATTGTCTTCTACCTTTTCTTTGGAGGTATAACCAAAATACCCCACGAAGCCTAAAGCAATAATTCCCGATATTCCGAAAAGGATAAGCAAGTAATTGGGTATGATCCTGGCGCGCTTTAATTTCCGATCTATCTCTTTTAGTATTTCATCTGTTTTTTCCTTTTCCAATTCCTGTTTTTGCAGGAATGTGTTCAGGTTCTTTTCCAATGCTTCCGTGCTGATGGGGATGCTCATCTTGACCAGTTGTCCTGAAAGCTTGTGAAGCTTCAGCACTGCCGTTTTAAAATCCTTCATTTCATCGGCCATCAGTTCCATAATTTCATCTAGTTTTTTCATCACTTATAATTTTAATATCCTATACCGGTATCTCTTACTGTTTTTACTATTCCCTTTAAAATCTCTTTAGCGATTTTGGTGGATAGGTTGCTGCTTAGCTGCACTGTCTTATCCAATACCTGGAAGGTTTTAGGTAGTTCTTTTAGCCTTGTTAAACTTCTGTTTTGCGAGATCGCGGGAATTAATCGATTACCGCTCATCGACCGGTCCACTTCACTTGCTTTGAGATTTACTCCTTTGTATTCCACCCGAAACCCCTGTAGTTGATTGGCTTTATTGATGGTGGGAATCACTTCAATCTTTTGGGCTTTCATTTTACTGATATATTCATCCAGCGATTTTGGTCTGGTTTGAAGCACCCGATCATGAATATTTTTGATTTGCTGTCTCAGATATTTCAATTCGTGTAATTTTTCATTCTGTACTTCCCGAACCCTGGTCAGCCCTAATTCTTTGGCTACATTATCGGCAGCTATCTGGCTTCGTTTTCCGATAAAGCTGTCATTGTAGGCTTTGCCATCAAAACTAATCCTGTTGGTATAGATATGAACGTGGGTATGCGCTTTATCACGGTGAACAAAGCCAATAGATTGATTGTTTTGAAGGTTCATTTCCTTTAAAAACTTTTTAGCGAGATCTTCCAGCTCTTTTTTGCTTAGATCCTTTCCGTCCTCAATTGTTGGACTGATGATAAAGCTTAAGGTGTTATTGGTACACCGCAGGTTTTGCGTCTGGATAATCCTAAACTCTTCAGCTATTTCCGCGGGAGTATCTCCGGCTACGTGCTCTCTTAACACGACTTCAGCTTCTTTCTCCTGGTTCCAGCCATAGGATATGGAAACCCTGGTACCGGAAACGGCATGTCCTTTCCCTATCATTTTTTAAAGTTTTTTAAGTGCGTTCTGATTTCTTTCGCCAGGTCTTCCACTTCTCTGGCCAGCTTTGGATCCCGCTTTCTAAACATATTCCCAATGCGAGTAAAGTTGTTCTTGTACTGGACCATCATCTGGTAAGTTTCCACTTGTTCCGGGGTAATTCGTTCTACAATATTTTTATCAAAGGCGGTAGCTCGTATGTATTCTGAAAGGGAAATTCCTGCCCTGGCCGCTCTTCTTTGGAGTAGCTTCTTCTCGTAGATCGAGCATCGAACCTGGATGTATTCCCTTTTCATTTTTTTCTTTTTAAAACCTTTGCAACCATCGGGCGCAAAGCAAGATTGTCATTACAATGACACATCTTGCTTTTCCCTTTCAACTGAAATTCTCCGATAGGGGTTCCCTATTTACCAAAGCATCATTATTTTAAAGTCAGGGATTTTTCAGCTTTCAATTTTTCATTCAGATCTCTATAGTCAGAGTAGGAAGCACTGCAATCGGTCACATTCTCAAACTGGTTTAAAAGCGAACCGGCTGCTTTTTTACCTGCCGAATCATTATCCAGATAGATCAGGACCTTCTCATATTTCGGGATCAAAGTTTCGATCCTTTTTATAAAAGCCAGGGAATTTAAAATGATGCAGTCTGAATTTTGCACCAATTCTTCATCAATCGTTGCCAGGGAAAGAAAATCAAACATCCCTTCTGTGATAAGTAGTTGCCTGGATCCTCTTTCAAAAAATGAAAAGGTTTTAGGGCTACTGGAAGTTTTAAAGTATTTATTCCTAAGTTCCCAGCCTCCTTTATAATTTTCAAGGCCAAGTGCAAAAAACCGTTTTCCTTTACTGCGATACCAAACCTGTCTGCAGTATTTTCTACCAATCTCATAAGGTATATTCCGGGAGTTCAGGTAATCAATTAATGCTTTCAGGTAAATAATTTGAACATCCAGGATACTAATTTCTGGTTCCTTAGTAAGATGTTCGATATTCGGCGGGCTAAAAGAAAGAGAGCTCATATCGTTCTTTAAAAATTCCAGGGCTTCCCTTACTGACCAGGATTTTATAAGCATAATGAGATCTATGGTATTCCCTCCTTTTCCTAATCCGAAGTCAAACCATAAGTTTTTAATTAAAGAGACGCTAAAAGAGGCTTGGGTTTCTGACCGCAGGGGACTCAGAAACCAAGCTTCTTTTTCCGTTGTCCTGGTGGGAAAGTGCCCTAATTTTGCAAGCGTTTTTACGATGCAAATATTACGGGCACTTTTACACGATAAGTTATTTAAGTTCATTTTTTAATTTTTAAGTTACCTATTTACCCAGGCCAGTAAAACCAAGGGTTTCAATGCATTTTTTGCTGTTTTTCGTATCTACCTTAATTACCGGAAGGTAGATTGGGTAAATAATTTTAGATGGCTATTTACCTTTATTCGTCCCTCTGTTGACGGCTTCTTCCAGAGTCCAGGGTAGTTAGGTAAATAGTTTATATTAAATTTCTAAAGGAGAGGTCTTGAACCTTTGCTTGATCAGGTAGCCATATACCCCGCTCTGGCGTTGTTTTACTCTTTCATAATTCAGCGCTTTTAAGGCTCTTCCCATGTAATACATATTCAGTCTCGGATTAATACAATTAAGCTGTAACACTATATCTGATGCCGTTTTAAAGTCGTTAGGATCTGAACTCTTGAGATAGTACTTACAAAGCAGCTCTTCCTCCATACTGGCTTCCCGGTAAGTCTTGTTCCTTTCCTCATTTGCAACAATATCCTCCAGGGTCAGTTCCGGGTTAAATTGTTCATCCACATAGGCCAAATAATAAGCCTGAGCCCATACTTTGTTTATATCTACTTCCCGGGAGTAAGCGAAATCAATCTTACCAATTAGCTCAAAACATAACCAACGCACAGAACCGGTTTCATCATTAAGAAAGGTTGCCCTGTTGGTAGATCCTATAAAACTGCAGGTCCTTCGCAGGTTCGAGTTTTTACGATCATAAGGCAGCCTTTCATTAATCATCGTTTTAGAGAAATAAGCTTTAAGCGCATTTATTTCTTTTCTGGCCAGCACGGATAATTCATCTAAATTGATGATGAAATTCCTGGTAAGTTGGATCCTGGCGTCTTTATCTGTGGTCATATCTTCAGCAAAGTACTTTGATAAGGCCGGTGGACAGAGAAACCTGCACCAGGTAGATTTGCCTGAATTTTGTTCTGAATGCACTAAAACCAAACATTGCTTATTGAAGTAATGTTCATCCAATGCACCCTTAACTGTTCGCACCAGCCATTTCCTGAAATGATAAAGAAATTGCTCAGGTTCTTTAGCCGGAAGATAGGAAGCGAGTGTTCTTATATGATCTCCACCTACCCATTTTGGAAGCTTATCAAAGTATTCCGCAATCGGGTTAAATCTCGGAATTAGGTTAGACCGTAAATAGATGTCCAATTTGCCCGGATTAATCTCTATGTTTGATTTCGCTAATTCTATAAGTAGCGAATTCACTTCAAAATCTTCCCAGCTATTTGACTCCTTAATCCGAATCTGAAACTCGTGAGATATTTCGTTAAACCTGATATCATATTTATCAGAAACATACTCCTCCACAGCATCATAGATCGTTTTTTTCTTCTGCTCGGATACTTGATAAAGTTTAAGTTTATTCTTTTCCATGATCTTTCATTTTACATCTTTTGCTTCTGATATTATAGAGGGTTAAAACCTTATTAAGGTTCACTTACAACCACTCGGATATAGGATGATTTTTCATCAGAATATTTTTAAGGTTGAGTAAAAAGCAAGTGCCTACTTGCGGTTCTTCAATAAGTTCTTATTGAACTGATCCTCCAGGTAGGCATCGGAAAGGTCCGGCTCTCCCAGGAGCCAGGCATCGATTTTTTCCTTGTCGAAAAACTTCTGTCGAATGTTCGGGTTGCTCCCCATTGGGATAAGCTTTAAATGGGTAAGCTTATAGATCTTACTTTTGGAGAGACCCGTATATTGTGCCAGGTCTTCCACGTTCATTACTTTTTTGGTGTGGGAAAGAAGCACTTTAATGTCCTCCAATAAACCCACTACTTGTTCTTGCTCATTCATAACTATATGGTTAAAATTAGAAATGAGTAAAAGGCCTTTTACTATTTTGTACAGGACAAACTTAGGAAAGTAAATACCTATAAATCAATAGCATAATTCAATTAAAAAGGGAATTATGCTATAATTATTCTTTATTTAGCATTTGCCGAATGAATTTTCGCTGGTTTCTGGAATTAATTTTTTCCTGGTCGTTTTTCCAGGCGGAAAAACTGGTTTTTAAAGTGTTTTCTTTAAGCGGTTCGTTTTTCATCAAAAAGGAATTCATCAATAATTGGAAAAACTCACGTTTCCTTTCTCCGGAGAAATCTTGAATTCCACCAACTAATAATTCATCGAACAAAACAAACAAAATTCGGTGGTTTGCGGAGTCCCCACTTTTATTTCCAACGGTAAAATTAATCTTCTCCTGAACCTTTCGGCCTTTGAGCAATCTAAAAAACTGGGTTATAGCGTTTTTATCAAGGTTGATGTATTCAAACCTTATCTGCAACTTATTAATGGGCTCCACCTTAAAATTATGCCGGTCGGTCTCCAGGTGCTTATCTGATTCATAGAATATGGCCAGCCAAACCAAAATTACCGCCAGCACTATAAGAAGTACTAGAAAATAGACGTAACTGTCTATTATAGTTTTTACACCAAAAATTAAACTAAAACTTAAAACGAAAAGGATAAAGAAGGAAAGGATAAAAAGAATCAGATTGGTAGTACTCCCCTCAATTTTATCTTCAATGAAATCATTTATTCCAGATCTTAATCTAGCCAGTGCTTTTCCAGACTCAAGAATAAATTTTTCCATACTTACCAACCTTTCAGGCTATTAAATATAGTCAAAAGAAAAATAGGTGGGAAATCATAATAACGCTCAGACCACCCAGTGTGAAGTTTCCATCTGCAAATTATCAACCAGAAAGAGTAGGCCTTTATACGTGTGGGAATACATCAAATGGAGTAAAATTTACAATTGCTATAAGAAGTTTTGCGTTATTCTTCAATCTTTGAAACTTAAAATAAAAGAAGTCCCAACTCCGGTTTTGCTCTTAACATCAATATCACCACCTAAGCTATTCATATAACTCTTTACCAGATATAGACCAATTCCCTTGCTGTCCTTATGATCTGTAAACTTTTGGTGCAATTCAAATAGCCTGTTCTCACTTTTTCCCATATCGAAACCAGTTCCGTTATCTACAAAATGAATTTGAGAACCGGTCTCATTTTTTTTAGAACTAATAGAAATTATGGGTGGAATTCCCGGTTTAGCATATTTTATGGAATTGGTGATTAGATTTAGAAAGATGCTATTCAGGTAAAATTTGTTAACCTTAAGAAATTCAATTTCAGAAAAATCAATTTCAAAACTAGTCTCGGTTTCTTCAATTAGAGATTGTAACGAACCGACAATGTTGTTAATTATATCTTTTAAATTCACCGGTTCGAAATTGCGATTTAGTAAACGGTTTTCCTGAAGATGATCAACCTGATCGTTTAAAGTAGCTTTTAATTTATGAACCGATTTTTCTAATAACTCCAGATATAGCAAGGTTTCATCATCCTGAATTTTGGAGCGATCTAGTAAATTAACAAGAGAAATTAGATTGTTTACTGGAGACCTTAGATCGTGAGCCGCAGTATAACTTAATTGTGTAAGCCCTGAATTTTTTGATGTAAGGTCTCGTATTCTGATGTGACGATCTTCTTCTAGCTTTTTAAGATGGGTAATGTTTTTGGAAATAGCGTAGATCAATTCTTTATCAGGAACAGGAATGGAGGTCCAGGTGAGCCAGACAATTTCACCTGATTTTTTTAAATAACGGTTTTGAAAATGTAACAAGGGTACTCCTTCCAAAATCTTTGCCCGCGTATCGGCCGTATTCTTTTTATCCTCAGGATGAACAAAATGACTAATGGGATTCGCAAATAACTCTTCCTGAGTATATCCCATTAATTTTACGAAGGCTGGATTTATTTTTCTAAAGTATCCATCATATCCGGCAATACATAAATAATCGTGCGAGAGCGAAAAAAAAGGTTCCAGGTCAAATTCGCTTTCAATAATTTTTACATCCATTTTAGCTTGGGGCTTCAGAAGTAAAAGTAGGCAAAAATAAAATATAATGGCCGGGATGCTTACAAGATCGCTGAAAAGACGGTGGAAAGTGTGAAGAAGTATCCTAAATATTCAAGCGTTGTAAATGTGATGCTCTTCTTTGCTAATGGGAACCGGAATTTCCCATTTAAAAAAGTGGTGCTATGATCAAGGAATCCACAATTTCTATAAAGCTGCTTAACCAGGATAAACTTAGTATTTTAAGTTATGCCTGCGCCGTTTACCAGGAATATCTAAAGGTGCTGTGTAATACTGAAAATAAAAGTCAGCATCACATTCACAATTCTATTAACCGGGAATATGGATATATGTTACTGAGCAAGCTTACCCGAAGAAAAACTCCGAAGAGTATCACTATAGATGTTCATACTGCATTTATTGCTGCAGACGGATTGAGCTATTATATGGACACCACAAAAGATACCTGGGGAAAGAATGCAGCGATGCCGTTTTTAGACCAGGTATTCCAGGAACTACCAAATACCAAAGACAAAAAAAATATTCACTAATAATTGAATTTGAAAAATCTAACGCTTAAAAATTATCTTCTTTAATGAAGTCACCTCCAATAATCAGGTTGAAATAACTTTGATCTTCTTTTAACGCGTTTTGAGGTATGATTGGTACATCTTTCCTGCTTTCATTCTCTTAAGTAACTCAGGGTTTTCTTCAAAAATCTCTATAAAGTCCATAAAAATTAAAATAAAACTGGAATGGGAAAAATCTGTCACTATTGCGTTTTCCATTTCATCTAAATTACTGTACTGAATGTGATATCCTTTTCCCTTATACTCATAAGTGCATTGATCCAGAATTGGTTTTAATAGATTATTACAAATTTCTAACTCTAGTATTTTTTTTTGTTCTTCTATAAGAGTTCTAGAGTAATGAACACTAGACAATAAATCGAAAGACCTAACTAAAAAAGTCATTAATTGATTACCCAATTCATTAAGACCATTCATATAAACCATATCAATATAAAAGGAGCTATTTTTAAGAAATTTACTATTCATATTAACAAATGGATCACTCTTTTTTATTTCCTCTTGAAAGACATTATTTTTTGATAGACTTTTTAAAGATATTTTCATCTGACGGTGAAAATTGAAAACATTAAAATACTGAGCATTGGCATCTAATCCATATTTAATATCATTTCTATTTCCGTAATCAAGAATAATTTTAATCTGATTTGAAAAGTGTTGCAACAACGATGTACTAATGGCAATTTTATTTTGTTCATTACTACTTTTTAATGCCTTATAATAAATGATTGCCGCAATAATTAGAACTAACAATTCAATTAAATCTACATTTTTATCCAAAAAATCTACCATACAGTAGAACCAATTGTAATCTTTCGATTCATCCATAATTTGTCACTTAAAAACCTTAAAAGAATTTATAATATTAAAGCACAAGGTTAATTTTTATTCTGAAATAATACCAACATGTTCAAATCACTGGTAAAATATATATATTTTAGATTTACCAAAATTAACAAATGAGTGAAGCTAAGAAAGCCTGGTTCAAGCAAGTATTTATTTTTTTAAAAAATAATTATAACTGGTTACCTATTATTCCAATAATGATAGGTGGTTTATTTCAATTCATTAGCATTAGTTCCATAGGTATTCAATACTTGAGAATGTTTTCATTAACTCAGCTTATAATAGATGGAATTTTAGCAATTTGCCTTACCTTTTTAGTTCTCTTGGTATTTTTATGTTATATATATTTAGTCCATCAAATTTCTGTTTTTCAAACTGGTGGTCAAATTCCATACTACACAGAATCATATAACGAAGAGATAAAAAGGAAAAAGAATGAACACAAACATTTTATAATAATCTTAATTATTCTGATTGCTTTAACCTTTTATCTTGGTTATTTATCCTTTCCAGATATTGTTAATTTTAAATTTTCCAATACAGTTTTACTATTTACATTTAGTTGTCTCATATTATTTTTCCATACTGTCAATAGGATTTTTAAACTACAAGAACTTTGGTGTTATTATTCGGAATCAGTATCAAGTGTAAGATCTTTCTTGCATTCAATGATGCACCTTTTCTTCTATTTTCAAATTCTATTTATCCTGACCGCCCTTGAGCCAGTAGTCAAAAAATGGAGGACTTTTTATTTTAATGACTTAACCAATACAAAAAATTATACAGAATATGTAGAATGTACTAAAAGTCAATTTGAAGATTTTAAAAGCGGCTATATTGTTTATTATAATGATAAATACATTTTTAGCGAGATTAGAACCAAAAATGATACTATTGTAAAAATTAGTTCTTTTGAAGATTTTATTAATGGGAATTGTAATTTTGATTAACCTATGTGCTACGAAACCAGCCTAACCAAAAAATTAGCAGCAATTGAAAAACATACCGGTGCAGTAATGCAATACCCGGAAGTTTACGAGCCCTGGTATCATCTTTCAGGATTCACCCATTGTTTTGCATACCAATGGATAGACCACGTGCTATTTTGCCTATGGAATGGGGATTAGTTGCACCCTGGGGAGAAACAGATATTATAAAATTTAGAAACAAGTATAATACATTAAATGCGAAAGCTCAAACACTTTTAACCAGCAATATGTACAAAGAACCGGCAAGGGAACGCTGTTTAATTTTAGCCGATGGTTTCTTTGAACCGCATTATGAAAAAATAAGCGGTCCTGCCATTCCATATTACTGTTATTTAGAAGATCGGAAGCTATTTAGCTTTGCTGGGATTTATAACACTTATGATCGCGATTACTGGGCAGTAAGTTTAATTACCCGCGAGGCCAATGATTTTTTTGCTGAGATCCATAATAAGAAAAAATGGATGCCCTTAGTAGTAGTTCCGAACTTTGAAGGAGAATGGCTGGATCCAGATTTAAATGACAATGCATTGAAGAAATATTGGCTACCAGTTTTATGTGTGAACCATTTAAAGCTCATCCGGTGACAAGGGAGATTTATAAAAAAGCCATCAACTCTAATCGTAAATCTACCTTAGAACCGGTAGAAGACAACCCAAATTTGTTCGATTGAAGTAACAATTAATTTTTCCTAAACCACACCAAACAGCGTTAATTTTTCTTTTTACGTTACTTTGTTACTGTCAAGTAGTAACGATTATATATATTTGTAATGTAGTTACAATAAATAAGATAAAAAACCGCCTGCTCCAGCAGACGGTTCTTATAGCTAAAGCTCCCTGAGTATCATATAAGATAGGAGCATCAATAAATATAGTGTTTCCATTGAGCTAAAATTTAGTGGAGCGTTTATAAGCAATACCAAGGTGACCGCCTTGGTATTCTTTTTTCAGCTATTGATAGCTCGTTACAATAGACTTCTTTAACATCTTGCAGTAAAGATAGTAAGCTTTTTCGAGAATAATTTTTCCTATAAAACTAATTATTAACGAGCTACACATATTAACATTGTTTATGTATTTGGGAATCAACTATTTAAACATTAACGATATCTGTTTACCGTTAATAACTCACAAAATAATTTCTCAGGATCAAAGATAAGCTCAGATTTAGCCTTCGTTGAAAATCGACCATAAAACCTATCAATTTTAACACTTCATTCTAAATTCGTAAATAGTTCAGGTCACTGATCGATTCCATGTGCAGAAACTTGCCTTTGAAGCCCTGCAGGATATTAGGATCAAACATCGATGGGAGACTATAAATCTGGAGAAGGAACAAATCAAACAGGCCAGGTTAAAACAGAAAAGTTTTAGTCCAGATATCTTTGATAATGGGGATACCAGAAAACAACTAGTAGCGTGTAGCCGGTACCTGCTCTATAAAGCACCTTCAAATTGGACAGAGAATCAATCCCAGCGTAGCAAAATACTCTTCGAGTAGTACCCGGATATAAAGTTGGCTTTTAAGCTTATACAAAGACTTAGAAATATATTTAACAATGCTAAATCAAAACGAGGGGCCTATACAAAGCTAGCCCAATGGTACAAGGATGTAGAAGATACGGGGTTTAATGCATTTAATACTATTGCCAATACCATAACCCTTAACTACAGGTCTATTCTCAATTACTTTATCAACAGAAGCACCAACGCTTCAGCAGAATCCTTTAATGCAAAAATAAAAGCCTTTAGAGCTCAGTTTAGAGGTGTAAAAAATGTTGAATTCTTCTTATATAGATTAACCACAATTTTTGCTTAAACACAACAATTAGGCTTGATCCGAAAAAATGTTGTCCCTATGTTGTCCCCACTAAAAAAACAAAGCCATTCAATTTCTTGAATGGCTTGTCTTTACTAAGCTCCCCCTCTTGGGCTCGAACCAAGGACCCTCTGATTAACAGTCAGATGCTCTAACCAACTGAGCTAAGGAGGAATGTTTCGCTCTTTTGCGGTTGCAAATATAAACCAAATTTTAAATCACCGCAAAACAAAAATTGAATTTTTTTCAGGTTTTTTTCGAGAAAAAATTCAATCTAATTCTATCACTCAAATAACCAACGGTATACATCATTTCCATTGGCATAAAGTACTAGTGCGATTAAGATAAAAAAGCCAACCATTTGGGCAACTTCCATAAATTTATCGTTAGGTTTCCTGCCGGTTACCATTTCATATAAGAGGAACATCACGTGACCGCCATCTAAAGCCGGGATTGGTAAGATGTTCATAAATGCAAGGATTATAGAAATCAAGGCTGTAGTATGCCAAAATCCCTTCCAGTTCCAGGTATCGGGAAATAAACCGCCAATGGCACCAAATCCACCTAATTGTGTGGCTCCTTTTTGCGTAAAGACATATTTAAACTGGGCCACATAGTCGTGTAAAGTCCAATAACCGTAGTCAAAACCTTCTTTTATACTTTCAGCTAAACCATATTTTTGTTGTTTAATTTCAAAGTTACGTTTAACCGAAAAGCCAAGAATGCCTTCCTCATCTGGCGCTATCATCACACTCTTAATTTCATCGCCTCGCTTAAACACGAGTTCCATTTCTTTTTCCTTATTTTCCAGGCTTATTTGCTTTATTTCATGCCAGTAACCAATCTCCTGTTCATTTAATGCTATTAAGCTGTCTCCTTTTTGAAGCCCGGCAATTTCGGCAGCCTGCTGGGGCATCACACTATCCAATACCGCATTCTGAATAGGAATAAAAGGTATCATAATGCCTTTCTCCCACATTTGTTCCCCTATATCTTCAGGAACTTCAATAATTTCTTCTTCGCCATTTTGGTGTAAAACAGTAATATTATTTACATCTCGCATAAATAAATACCGATTTACATCGTCGCTATTTTGAAGGTCTTCCCCGTTTATTTGCAAAACGCGGTCACCATCTTCAAACCCGTATTGTTTAAATTCTTCAGCAATTGCAAAACCTTCAGGCATTTCATCTGGACCCACATAATTTTTACCCCAAACAAACATGATCATCATATAAATAAGAAAACCAAGTACCAGGTTTACGGTAACTCCTCCCAGCATAATTATAAGACGCTGCCAGGCAGGTTTACTTCTAAATTCCCAGGGTTCTGGCGGTTTTGCCATTTGCTCCTTGTCCATGCTTTCATCTATCATTCCTGAAATTTTCACATAACCTCCTAAAGGCAACCAGCCAATACCGTAAACGGTACCGCCAATTTTCTTCTTGAACAATGCGAATTTCACATCAAAAAAGAGAAAGAATTTTTCTACTCTGGTTTTAAATATTTTAGCGGGAATAAAATGCCCAAGTTCGTGTAAGACTATAAGTAAAGACAAGCTTAACAGTAACTGTATGGCTTTAACTATAAATGGATCCATGCGTAATGCTTCAAATTTTAAATCGCACAAAAGTAAACTTTTATAATCTCCTAAAAAAGTTTAAAAGCCTTCCTGTTTTAGACATCTGAAATTTTAAGTTTTAAACTGCGACTAATTGATTGTTAGCACTTAATTTTGCAGTAAACAATTGTCTATTTTCGAGACACCTCGGAGCATTGAAATCTCGATTATTGAGTAATTTTGCCTGAAAATCTAAAAGTATGCGTGATCTTTTTGCCTGGCTCAAGAAATTTGCCATTGTCCTGTTTATACTTTCGGTAATTATAATCTATAGTATTTACACGCTCTTAAATCCCAAAGAACGTTTGCCTGTTTTTCAGCCCGATATGGTAAATGCCGAATTGGTAGATTCTACCGTTCAATATGTTCGTAAATACCACACCGTGAAAGATTTTAAACTCATTAATCAAAACGGCGATACTATTACTGAAGATTTTTATGAGGATAAAATTTATGTAGCCGATTTCTTCTTTACAACCTGCCTTACCATTTGCCCTGTGATGACCGATCATATGCTGAAAATTCAGGAGAAAATTAAAGACGATCCTGAAGTTTTATTACTCTCCCATACTGTTTTCCCAAAAACAGATTCGGTACCGGTTTTAAAAGAATATGCTATAGAAAAAGGGGTGATTGATGAAAAATGGAATCTTGTTACGGGTGATAAGAAACATATTTACGACCTCGCCCGCAAATCTTACCTCGCTTCAAAAAGCAATGGTGATGGCGGACCGTATGATATGATTCATACCGAAAATTTTGTCCTTGTAGATAAAGAAAAACGCATTCGCGGTTTTTATGACGGAACGGATGCCGAAGCTATAGAAGACCTTTTACACGATATAAAAGTGTTAAAAGCTGAATATAAATAACTCCGGAAATTTAACTGCAGCCAGAAGCACTTCAAGCCATAATTAAAGGCTAAACCGACTTTTTTATCTGAAATTTTTTCCTGCTGAATTTTTACCTTACTTTTGCCTTGTTTAAAATCAATCTAAATAAAAAGTGAAACTAACCCTGGCCGATTTAAAACGTGGTGAACGCGGAATTATCAAAGATTTTTCTGAAGAAAATATTCCGCTTAAATTACTCGAAATGGGTTGTTTGCCGGGCAATGAAGTTCAAATGCTGCAAATGGCTCCTTTTAGGGACCCAATGTACCTTAACATAAACGGCAGCCACCTGGCCATTAGAAAAGAAATCGCTTTACTTATAGAAATTGACCTTATAAGCTAACATGGCTAAACAAATAAATGTCGCTCTAATAGGAAACCCCAATACCGGGAAAACCTCTGTTTTTAATCAGCTCACCGGGCTTAACCAAAAAGTGGGAAATTATCCCGGAATTACGGTTGAAAAAAAAGAGGGAATCTGCAAACTTCCCCGCGGACTTAAAGCTCATATTTTAGACCTTCCGGGAACTTACAGTCTTAACGCTTCGTCTTTAGATGAAAACGTGGTTATAGAATTATTGCTGAATAAAAGCGATAAAGATTATCCCGATGTTGCTGTTGTTGTTAGCGATGTAGAGAATTTAAAACGAAATCTGCTTCTTTTCACCCAAATTAAAGACCTTGGGATTCCAACAATCCTGGTAATTAATATGGCCGACAGGATGGAGCGTAAAGGAATTTCTCTGGATGTAGATTTACTTGAAGAGCGTTTAAAAACAAAAGTTACCCTGGTCAGCGCCCGAAAGAATACCGGGATTGATGAGCTTAAAGAAGCAATAATCAATTATCGCCATATTTCAGACGAGCCTTGCGTAAATGCTTCAATTATTGCCCCAGAATATTTTCACAGGCTTCGTAAAGCATTCCCCAACCAATCACTTTATAAACTTTGGTTAGTAATTACTCAAGATGTAAACTTCGGTAATATTAATAGAAATGAGATAAGTAGTTCTGAACTTTTTGAGACCAAATCTCACACCGAATTAAAGAAACTTCAGCATAAGGAAACCATTTTAAGGTACCAATTTATAAATGGTGTGCTAAAGGAAACTATGAAGGTAGACGCGAGTTCTGCCAAAGATTTACGTTCCCGGTTAGATCGTGTTCTTACGCACAAAGTTTGGGGTTACGCCATATTTTTTGGTATTCTTTTATTAATTTTCCAGGCAATTTATAGCTGGTCCAGCTACCCAATGGATCTTATAGACGAAACTTTCGCTTTTTTAAGCGAATGGACAAAAACAAGCCTGCCCGCAGGTGCCTTTACAAATCTTATTGCTGAAGGAATTATACCAGGACTTGGCGGAATTGTAATTTTTATTCCACAAATTGCTTTCCTGTTTTTCTTTATTTCTATTCTGGAAGAAACCGGCTATATGAGTCGGGTAGTATTTTTAATGGACCGAATAATGCGAAAATTCGGACTTAGCGGAAAAAGCGTTGTGCCCCTGGTTTCAGGAACGGCTTGTGCAATTCCTGCTGTGATGGCCACACGTAATATTGAAAGTTGGAAAGAGCGTTTAATCACCATTTTAGTGGTGCCTTTTACCACCTGTTCAGCCCGATTACCGGTTTACTTAATTATAATCGCCCTGGTAATTCCAGATCGCGCCGTATGGGGTTTTAACCTGCAGGGATTAACCTTAATGCTGCTGTATCTTTTAGGATTTGGCGTGGCTATTGGTTCTGCCTGGATTTTGAACTTAATTTTGAATATTAAAAACCGAAGCCATTTTGTAATTGAAATGCCCAATTACAAGTTACCAATGGGAAAAAACATTGCCATTAATGTGGTTGAAAAAACCAAATCTTTCGTGTTTGGAGCAGGGAAAATAATCCTCGCAATTTCAATTATTTTATGGGTTTTAGCCAGTTATGGGCCGGGAGATAATTTTAATAATGCCAGTGAAATTGTTAGCGAGCAATACGATGAACAAAGCAATATCACAGAAGATGAGCTTGACGAAGAAATTGCCTCATTTAAATTAAAAAATTCCTATATCGGGATTATGGGGAGAGGTATTGAACCGGTGGTAGCGCCTTTGGGTTATGATTGGAAAATTGGAATTGCTATAATAAGTTCTTTTGCCGCTCGTGAAGTGTTTGTAGGAACATTGGCTACAATCTACAGTGTAGGTAGCGATGAAGAAGAAACCATTAAAAACAGGATGGCCGCGGAGATCAATCCAATTTTAGGTGGTCCGTTGTTTACATTTGCAAGTGGAGTGAGCCTTTTATTATTTTACGCTTTTGCAATGCAATGTATGAGTACTTTGGCTATTGTGAAAAAAGAAACCAATACCTGGAAATGGCCGGTTTTGCAGTTGGTGGTAATGACCTTATTCGCCTATTTTGTAGCTTTAGCGGCTTTTCAATTATTAAAATAAGTGTAAGTTAAATATTATAAAACGACTTAAATACTATGGAATTAATACAAGAAATTCTCGTTTTTATAACCTTCGCGATCGCATTAGGATATATCCTGACAAAATTTATATGGAAACCTGCATTCTTAAAAAAGAAATCTGAAAAGACCAAAGCTTGCGGAGTTTCAGGTTGTGGTTGTGATTAGCGCTTTACGGTTTCAGTTATTTTAAACTTAAGCTGGTAATCTGAAGCTTTTATCTTTCTTGAAGTTTTTGGATATGGGGAAAGTGACAGGAATTCTATATCTAATTCTTCTCAAAAAATTTAGCCAGGCTGGTTTTAAAGGAATTTACATTTGCTCCCACGGTAATAATTTCTTTTCCCAAAGATTTTTCACCTTTAAATATTTCTACCAGAATTTTTGCCTCCCCGGCTCTTACACAAGTTACATCGCCAGGGCATCTTGAATCTACCAACACTTCTTTAAAATGGATTGTTCTTTCATTAAAATTGAAAGATTCCCCCACTTTAGTTTCTGCAAAATATGTTTCAATTTCGACCTCATCTTGCGCTGATGCAGAAAAAGCAAAAAGAAAAAGACTGAGAACCACCAAAGCTGGTTTTAAAAAGTGAAAAACGCTGTTAGTGTAAGTCAATTTCATATTTCCTGGGTCTACTTGCATAGTTCTTTACTATAAAGACTATACCTCAACTTAAATGTTGCAAAAGATTTTAACCTAAACCAACATCCAGGGTCATCATTACCATAAATCCTAGAATAAAACCCATAGTTGCTATATCGGTAAAATTCCCTTTTTGAGATTCCGGTACAACTTCTTCCACCACCACAAAGATCATCGCACCGGCAGCAAATGAAAGTGCATATGGTAAAATAGGTTCAAAAGTCATCACCGCCCAGGCACCAAGCACCGCAGCAAAAGGCTCTACAATAGCCGAAAGTTGACCAAAATTAAAACTTTTCCAACGGCTCATTCCCTGCCCTCGAAGTGGCATGGCAACCGCAAAACCTTCAGGAAAGTTTTGCAAACCAATTCCTATAGCAAGAGCCACAGCGCCACCAATACTGGCTCCTTCCAGACCTGCACCTGCAGCTCCAAAAAGCACACCTACAGCTAAACCTTCGGGAATATTATGCAAAGTAATAGCCAGGGTAAGTAGAACAGATTTATGCCAGGGGGTTTTAATTCCTTCAGTCTCACTCATTTTAAAGTTTACGTGAAGATGAGGCAGTACTTTATCAAGTCCGAATAGAAAAAGTGCTCCCAGCCCAAATCCAACAAGCGGCGGAACTGTTTTTTCAAAACCTTCTCCGGGACTCATTTCTATTCCCGGCGCCAATAAACTCCAAAAACTGGCAGCCACCATAACACCGCCGGTAAACCCAAGCATCCCGTCAAATAACTTTCTATTCATATTTTTAAATAGAAAAACCAAAGAAGCTCCCGCAGCGGTAAGTAACCAGGTGAAAATTGTAGCCAGTAATGCTGCCATTACCGGGTCTAATTGCTCAAAATAAGCGATTAATTCTTCCATCTATTGTATCTTTATATATAGATTATTTGATATAAGTTGTGAAATTCTCAATTCTCTTTCTTCTATTAGAATTAGCATAGATCCATCAAAAGATTCCTTCTCAAGCACTTTAATTTCTTTCCCAAGCGAAATATTATTCTTGTCTAAAAACCTTAAAAATTCAGATGAAGAATCTTTTACGCCTACACAAATTCCTTTTTCTGCTTTCCCTAATTCTGAAAGTAGCATTTTATTAGCTACACTAAAGTTTCCTTCAGCATCAGGAATTGGATCTCCGTGAGGATCGCGTTTAGGAAAACCGAGGAACTTATCTAATTCCTGGGTAAGTTTTTCAGATTTAATATGTTCCAGTTGTTCGGCTATATCGTGTACTTCGTCCCAATTAAAATTGAGCTTCTCTACCAAAAAATATTCCCATAACCGGTGTTTTCTAATTACTTCTATCGCAGTTTTCTTTCCTAATTCACTCAATTTTACTCCCTGGTATTTCTTATAGATCACCAGTTCTTTTTCCGATAGTTTTTTAATCATATCAGTCACCGAGGAAGCCTTGGTATCCATTTCTTCCGCCAGTGCATTGGTGCTCACACCAGCCTGGTACTTTCTTTCTAAATGAAAAATCGCTTTAAGATAATTTTCTTCTGAAAAACTAAACATACTTCAAATTTGCTCGATAATCTAGATTTAAAATCAATAGCACCTCGTTAGCTTATTCCGAGGCAGTTTGCATTTCCCAAAAATACATTTTTAAAATTAAAAACCTATTTTTAGACTTATCTAAATTTATTTTATAGTTTTGACAAAAATAAGAAAATGAAAACATTAGCAATAATATTTTTGACACTAATCAGTTTTTCTGGATTTGCCCAGCAGGGGAAACTTTCGGGGGAAATTACTTCAGAAGGCAGTACTGTTGCTTTTGCAAATGTTTATATCAAAGCTTCTGACCTTGGTACTACGGCCGATAAAGACGGTAGATTCCTATTGAAAAATATTCCGGCAGGGAATCATAGTATTGAAATTAGCGCTATTGGTTTTAAAAAGTTTAGCCGTGATATTCTAATAAATGAATGGCAAAGCAAAACGCTTAATATTGAACTGGAGAAATCTTCTGAAGAACTTAATGAGGTTTTGATTGTAGATACACAAACCGGGCTTACACGCCGCACGCCTTATAATGTGTCCAGCATAGATATGCAGGGCATTGAAACCAAAGGAAACCCTAACGGGATGATGGGTAGTTTACGGGAAGTTCCCGGCGTTTATGGGGCAGAATTCGGCCAGGGTATCGTAAAACCTTTTATCCGCGGGCTTGGTTTCTCTAGGGTGGTTACTATTTACCAGGGAAATAAGCTGGAAAATCATCAGTGGGGCGCAGATCACGGCCTGGGAATTAACGACCTCGGCATTAAAAAAGTAGAAGTTATTAAAGGTCCTGCTTCAGTTTTATACGGTTCCGGTGCTTTGGGCGGCGTTCTACTTACCCAGGATGACGAATTTTATAAAAAATCCACTAAGTTTTCCGGAAATATTGGTACTACTTTTAATAGCGTTTCCAACGGAATTCGTACCTATGCTTCTCTAGGTAAATCTTTTGAAAATGGGATTTTTATAGCTGCCGATCTTGCTTATGAAAATCACGCAGATTATAAAAACGGGAATGGAAGATTAATTGGAAACAGCCGATTCAATACGAAGACACTACGCCTACACACCGGAATTGAAAAAGAAAACTTTCAGAATAAATTATCATTATCCTTTAACGACCAGAATTTAGGAATTATCCTGGATGAAGAAATGGAGGATTCCAAAAGCCTCGCCACTAGTCGAAATGACAGGGATATGCAATTGCCGTTTCAGGAGGTAAAAGACTATTTGCTTTCTTATAATCAAACTACGCAACACGAGAATTTTGAGACCTCTCTACACCTTTCACACCACTCAAATAATAGAAAGGAAGTGGAGCAGGATTTTGATCTTGTAGATCTTGGATTGCAGCAAAACCACAGCTTTTACAATGCCAGAATAAGTTTCCCTAACGGAAAAATAAAGCATAGTTTAGGAACCCAGGGAAGTTTTGTAAAAACCCAGAACATTAAAAATTCGCAGGAATTTCTAATTCCTGATGCCGAAATCTTTGAAAACGGATTCTACTACCTGGCCAGTTTAGATATTAACAGTTGGTTTTTTCTGGGAGCCCTTCGTTACGATTATAGAAATGTTACCGCTGATGCCAGTTCAGAAGAACTAATTGCAGACGACTTTATCCTTCCCGGGAATCCAGGAAATAGAAAGCTCACCAGAACATTTAACGGATTTACAGGTTCAATTGGTGCCACTAAAAAGTTTAACTTCAACAATCAACTAAAGTTTAATTTTTCCACCGGTTTTAGAGCTCCAGATCTGGCTGAATTATTCTCTAACGGTCCACATCCCGGCACCAGCCGATTTGAAAAGGGAAACGATCAATTTGGCAGGGAGCAAAGCATACAGGCAGATTTAAGTTATACTTACCGCAACAACAGATTTGAAAGTACTTTTTCAGCATTTGGTAGCCGGGTAAACAATTATATTTATTTCACCGCTACCGATGAAACATTGCCAGATGAAAACATGGAAATTTGGTCTTATCTCCAAACCGATGCTAACTTATACGGGTTTGAATTCGAGATAAAACACACCTGGCTTCATCAACAACGCCTGGAAACAAAATTTTCAGGAGCTATTGTAAGGGCAGAAGATCTTAAAAACGATAGAAACTTAAGTTTTATTCCGCCAGATAATTTTAACCTGGAAGTTGGATATTTTGGTTTAAAAGATAGATCGCTCTATGCTTTTTCAAAATTAAGATTGGTAAGCGACCAAAACAGGGCCGGCCTCAATGAAGAAACTACAGCCGGTTATTCATTGCTTAATTTAGGAATAAGTAAGAAATTTAATTTAGGAAACGATGAGTTGGAAACAGGAATTACAGTTTATAACGCCTTAAATAAAAACTATGTAGACCATATGTCAATTTTAAGAGCGTTTAACGTGAGTAGCCCCGGCAGAAATTTTATGCTGAATTTGAAATATAAATTTTAAATTCCGCGTTCTTTTTGAATTTGTTCGTAAGCTTCCTGCACTTTATTAAATTTTTCCTGCGCTCCTTTTCGGTAGGCTTCGTCCATATGGCCTAATTTATCGGGATGATATTTTTTAACCATATTTCTGTATGCTTTTTTAACCTCAGCATCAGTAGCCGATTTTTCAATTTCAAGGATTTTATAAGCATTATCGGCAGATTTAAAGAACATGGCCTTTAAGCTTTCAAAATCCATTCGGCCAATTCTAAGGTAGCCGGCAATTTCCTGGATTACGCGAGCTTCAGCTTCACTAACACGGCCATCGGCTTGCGCTATTCCGAAGAGAAAGTGAATAATTTGCAAACGTGCAGGATACTTTGTTCTGGCAGCCAAATATTGTGAAATTCTTGATGCTGAAATTTCACGATTTTTAATTAGTTCATTAAAAGTTCTAAATGTTGCATTGGCACGTTCTTTCCCATAGGCCTGCACAAAATAGGAGCGTACATAATCCATTTCAGACTGTGAAACCTGTCCATCTGCCTTAATTACCAGGGAACATAGGGAGAGTAAATTTAGTTCAAAATCCCCGGGAGATACAGTTTGATCTTGCTGCCCGAACATTTGCTTAAAGGCACCGCCACTATTTCGAGTCCAGTTATCTATAAGTGTTCCTATTATAAAACCTAAAATGGCTCCCGGAAACCGGAAATACATATAGCCAATCACGGCTGCAATCCATTTAAACATGAAGAAAATTTTAAATAAGCGGCAAAGATACCATTTTACTCATTAAATGAGATTTATTTGCCTAAAGCCTTCACTCAATATTCAAATCAATTCTAAGTACAAATGAACTTAGATTCATCAATTTAGCCTATTAGCACATAATTAATTGAAATATGGGCAGCTGAAGTTAATTTGGTATCTTTGTAACTTACTAAAGTTTAATACAAAAAAAACAAATATATGTATCCAGCAGATTTAGTAAAACCTATGCGTGAAGACCTTACCAGCATTGGTTTTGAAGAATTACACAGTGTAGAAGATGTAGAGAACGCAATGAAGAAAGATGGAACTACCCTGGTAGTTGTAAATTCAGTTTGTGGATGTGCTGCCGCTAATGCAAGACCAGGCGCCAGAATTTCTTTACAGAATGCAAAAAAACCTGATAACCTGGTAACAGTTTTCGCAGGTGTAGATAAAGAAGCTACCGAAAAAGCTCGTAGTTTAATGGTTCCTTTTCCTCCATCTTCGCCTTCTATGGCACTTTTTAAAGATGGTGAGTTAGTACACATGTTAGAGCGTCACCACATTGAAGGCCGCCCGGCTGAAATGATTGCTGAAAACCTTATTGGAGCTTATAACGAGTTTTGCTAAGCAGCGATCTATTATAAATTATTGAATGGCTGGTTGAAAAGTCTTATTACGTCAAGCTGAACTTGTTTCAGCTTCTAAGTTAATTAGAAACTAGATCCTGAAACAAGTTCAGGATGACGATCAAAAACAATTTTTCAACCAGCCATTTTTTATTTCCCTTTCCCACATTAGTATTTGCAGGTTTTCGGCTTAAATACTTAATTTAGCCGCATAATCTAAGTGATGAAAAAAATACTTTCATACCCCTTATCGGTTTTATTCTATTTTTTCTTTTTTTTAAACCTACTGGTTTTTCATCCCATCCAATGGTTGTGCTTAAAACTTGGTGGCTACCAGCCGCATAAAAAAAGTGTAGATATCTTTAATTTCTTTTTAATGCGTTGCCTAAATATTCTGGGCACGCGTTTTACTATAGAAAACCCGCACGATATTCCAATAGAAAAACCCTGCATTTTCGTCGCTAACCACCAGGGAATGTATGATATTCCCCCAATAATCTGGTATTTAAGAAAACACCATCCAAAATTTGTAAGCAAAAAAGAACTGGGTAAAGGAATTCCAAGTATCTCTTTTAATTTACGGCACGGAGGTTCAGTTTTGATAGACCGCAAAAATCCCAGGGAATCGCTTATTAAAATGGCAAAATTTGCCAAATACCTCAACAATACAAACCGTTCTGCGGTAATTTTTCCAGAAGGAACCCGCAGCCGAACCGGGGCACCAAAAAAGTTTGCCAAAAGCGGAATGCAAATGCTTTTTAAACAAATGCCGGAAGCGTTAATAGTTCCCATAACCATCAATAATTCCTGGAAACTTTTTAAATACGGAAATTTCCCAATGGAACCCGGCGTGCATATTAAACTGAAAGTTCACGAACCTATTGCCATAACATCAGACGATCCCGAAGGTTTGGTTGCCAAAGTAGAACGAACTATTATTGCTGATATTAAATAAATATAAAAAATAACCGACCTATATATTAAAACGGCATTCTGAATTTATTTCAGAGCCTGCTCCGAAATTTATTCGGAGATCTAAGAAATTAAATTGTAATAACATCTTAGAAGCTGAAACGAGTTCAGCTTGACGAAGCGATACTGCTAAAAATATTCTTTGATTTTAAATATGAATAAACCCCAGATATTAAAAAACACTGAAGCTTTTGTAAAAAGAACCCTTAAAAATGCTGAAGGAGGTCACGACTGGTTTCATATTCAGCGGGTTTGGAATAACGCAAAGCTTATTACTAAAAATGAAGCGGCCAATCTTTTTATAGTTGAACTCGGTGCACTGCTTCACGATATTGCCGATTCAAAATTTCATAATGGCGATGAAAGTGTGGGCCCAAAAGTGGCTTCAGAATTTCTTCAGAAACAAGAGGTTTCAGCTGAAATTATTAATCACGTAGTGAAGATTATAGAAAATGTATCTTTTAAAGGCGGAAATATTCAGCAGAAATTTAATTCTATAGAGTTGGAAATAGTTCAGGATGCCGACAGATTAGATGCGCTGGGTGCAATAGGAATTGCCAGAACCTTTAATTACGGCGGCTTTAAAGGCCGTGCCCTTTATAATCCTGAAATTGAACCCGATTTAAATATGACCAAAGAAGAATACAAAGCTTCTACCGCACCAACAATTAATCATTTTTACGAAAAGTTGCTTTTACTAAAAGACCGAATGAATACTAAAACAGGAAAGGAGATTGCCAAAAGGCGCCATGAATTTATGGAACTTTACCTCGAGCAATTTTATGCAGAGTGGAACGGGAAAGTTTAAGATTTTTCTTGCTGACAAATGGGACAAAAATAAGTGGTTCTCCCAGAAACTTTAATTTGTTGAATTTTGCCATTATTCCTGGGACAATCTGCGACACTATCCCGCAAAGTGTGTAAAGTTAAAATAACAGGGGTTGGACTTTTTAAAGTCTGACCCTTTTTTCATAGATCGTAAGGAACTGATTTAAAATAATGCCCCAGTTCCTAATTGGCATTGACC
>NZ_JAFLQX010000012.1:0-32603 GCF_017579965.1 Salegentibacter sp. BDJ18 | reverse complement strand
ACTCCCGTTTTAATTAAAAACCTTCGCTGTTTTTGCGGCTGCAAATATACACCCTCTTTTGATTCTGGCAAGTAAAAAAATAAGTTTTTTTACTTTTATTTTTCTAAGCTTTATTTCCTTAAAAAAAAACACCGTATCCCAATATGTAATGAACTTTCCACTCTACTTCTCAACCCTCGTTGTGTCCCAAAGCGGGTGCAAATATACTGCTGTTTTTTAGATGCACAAGACTTTATTCAGTTTTAGATATTTTTCAGGAAATTTCAGTTGAAGTTAGTTTATTCTCATAAATATCATGCTTCACACGCACCATCCCTTCTAATTAAGCAAACAATTGGTTAAAAAACATTCAAATGAGAATTGCTTCCGAAGAAAAAATTAAAGAAAAAAGTTCCAAACCACACCAAATCGAAGTAAAAAGTCTCTATAAGGATAGCGCGGCGCTACAAAGTTGTTATTGGTATCTAATAAAGAATTGATATTTTCCAGCTTAAAAAATATTCGAGTCTGATCAACTTTTCCATTAAAAAAGAAATCTACCACGGGATAATTTCCAAATTCGGCTGAATTCTGCACATAGAATTCGGCCAGAACAGGATCGTAGGCATTCATATTATAATTAGTAAAGTATTTAAAAGTAAATCCTGTTTGGAGGTATAGGGCTTTGTCAAACCATTCATCTTTATAATAAATAGAATTTCGGGTAACAAATTCAGGAAGATTTAGCACCGACTTGCCATCTAGAACATTTTGATACATTAAAGTATTATCTATGGCAAAAAGGCCAAAATCAAAATCTTTACTTGTTTTTAGTTTTAAATAACGCACCTGATCTCCTGCCTGGAATGGCTTTACTAAAGAATCTTCTCCTTCTGAAAAATAGGTATAGTTTTGAATTTGCGTTAATCTACCTTCAATATTCAACAACTTTTTAGAACGTAATTTTCCATAAATACTTTGCGTATTTACATTATCAAATTCATTCTGCCAATTGTAATTAATATAATTACTCTGATACAATAGGAAATTATAATTGGGCATATGGCTATTTTGATTAACCCCAAACTCTAACCTATTTTCTTCATCTAAACTATAACCAGCGTGTACCGAAAAATAGCTCCCCGTAAAATCACCGGCAAGATTAAGCATGGCATCTGCCTCTACATCAAAACCACCTATTTTCTTTCTATATTCTCCCCCTATTGCATAATTTGATCCCGTAAGTTTATTATTAATTGTATCGCTTTCCCTTATATAGAATGTTTTATAACCGTATTCAAAATTCTTAACGGCGGCTTTAGCTTTTACTTCTCCCAGGGTTTTGTTAGACCATTGCACATAAGCTTCATTATAAAATTCGGTTAAACGCACCCGGTCCCTTAAATTATTTCGTTGAAAAGAAGGACCAAAAATATCGTTTACTGCATTAGCTTGTAGAAAATCGAATTTCTTATAATCATGATTAAAAATATGACCAACCTTTAATGCATTAGACGAAAGAGTATCTGGCCTGGTAAGGTGATAAAAATGATCCAGGTAGAAGCGCTTTCCGTATAGTGTGCTTTCGGCATTCTCGAAATTCATTGCCAGTAAGGAGCGATCTTCGAACTCCTCTTCTTTATCAATATATTGCTGAACCGCCAAATCTGAAAGTCCGCCGTTTTCCTGATTCATTAAATCGTGTGAAACAAAGTGCGTTCTTAACTGATATTTTCTATCCAGGGTTTTATAAGTTAAACCAAACCGAAATATCCCTGTACTTGTAAGTGCATTTTGATACCTACCTAATGCGCGCACACCTTTATAGGCTACAGAAAAATTTAACCTTTCTGAAGTATTAATAGTAAACAAAACGTCTAATTGCTGGCCCTGTTCTGGGACGGTTTTAAAATAGGCCTCTGTTACCGGCGTAGGCACGTGATAGTAATAAATATCCTCTATTTCTAAAAAATTATAATGCCTGGCCTGAGCCCCGAATTCAGGATATAATTTTTTTGCATCAAATTCAGCCCCCAACCGGTTATAAGTTTGGCCGGTATTGGAAAAAGGCAACAATTCAAAATTATCTTTTCGACGGTAATTGAATTTATAATCCTTTTCTATGGTAAGTGTAGTATCTACGAAAGTAGTATCGTTAGCTACCGAAATTATTTTGTATGCAGAAATTGGGGGTTTAATGGTGTCTTCAGCTTTAGCATCATCAGCCTTCTCACTACCCGGGGAACCAGAAAGTCTAGTTTGCGAAAATCCTATTAGAGGAATTAGGAATAAAAACAGCAGTGTATAAAATTTCATATATAAAATGGACTCCCACAAAAGTAAAAATAAAAATCACAGTAAACAGAAATTGATCTAAACAAAAAAACCACCCCAAACGGGGTGGTTTCATTATTAAATTGGTATGATTATTCTATAGTAAAATCTACAGAAGTACCTTCACCAAAATCTCCGTCAAAACTAACAAGTTCTGCATCATTATAAGTAAGAGTTACAGAACCAACTTCTGGAGCGGTAAGACCATCTCCATAGGCATCAGTAATTGAAAACGTATAATCTCCGGTATCCAGACACAAATTTCTATTAAGCATTGGAGTCCCATCAGCATATCCACTGCCAGAGAAAACAACTGCTCCTTCAGCATCCATTACTTCCCAGGCAGTCTCACTTGCCCAGTCATCAAAAACAATTTCAAGTTTTGTTTCAGGATAAGGGCAAATCTGATTTACAGTAATAGTCATAGGATCACCAACAGAAAGATCAGCTTCTGGCTGCAGTTCAAGAATTAAAGTTTCTCCATTTGGTCCCAAATTCAAATCTGAAGCCTCAATAGATAAAGTACCCTCATTGCTGTTGGCAGGGATAGTTACAGTTCCAGGAACTGTGTAAGCTGCGGCATCTAATGTTGATGCTTCGGCTACCATCACTCCAATTGTTCTATCAGAACCAACGGTATTTCCTGCATAAACTGTCACATCAAATGTGGCAGAACTTCCAAGATCCACACCTATACTACTTGAACTATCTTCAAAGGTAACATAGTTTGGCGCGTTAAAATCGTCCTCATAATTACAACCAACAAAGGTTAAGGAGATAGCCGCAATAAATAACAATAAATATTTTTTCATAATTTATTTATGTTTTAAAGAGTTAAGACTAGTCGTTTTGTGAATTAATAGCAGGATTATTTTGAATTTCAGATTCTGGAATTTCAAAAGTTAATCGTTCATCATTATAAGGAATTGGTTCTCCTACAAAAGACAAGTGATTAGCACCTCTAACAACAGTCTCTTCATTTCTCTTAAGTGCAAGATAAGATTTCCCCTCACCCCAAAGTTCTATTCTAGTTTGAAGATAAATTTCATCTAAAAGCGCCTGTCCAGATAGACCATCTACATAAGAAGAATCATCTATTCTCTGGTCAAGAAGCGTTTTAAGAGTAGAAATAGCAGTAGCTTCATTACCTAAGTTTGCAGCTGCTTCAGCATGCAATAGGTACATTTCAGCAACACGCATATAAACGTAATCTGTAGTTACAGGAGACTGCCCACCAATTACACGTGCTTCATCATAGAACTTGTTTATTGGCATAAGGTCTGTATAAGCGCCTGCGGGAGCAGCAAATTGTGCTTTACGCACATCGTCTTCAGGAATTTCGGCATAAAGACCTGCATCTATGGCTTTTGCATCACCAGCCCAGGCATAACTATAGGTATAGTAATCCATTTGTCCCCACCAAGAAACAAGACCAAGGTCGTTGTCTATAGTAAGATCAATTCCCCACATCCATCCTGGCGTATTAAGATCATCAAATCCACCAAGAACTTCGTCTGAAGTCATTATAGAAAATCCACCATTAGTTATAGCCGCCTCAGTAAGGTCAAAAACTGCCTGCCAGTTTCCTTTAGCACCTTCAACATAGGCTTTAATTCCCTGAGCTACTTCTTTATTAATCTGGTTTTTCCCACTTCTTTCGAAACCATCCAGCAAACTTATTGCCGATTCTAAATCACGGTCTATAAGTCCGTAAATTTCAGACGCAGGAACTTTTGGTCCATTCTGATCTTCAAGATCATCATAAATAGGCAAAATTTCTTCTGAAGGATTGTAAGACTTCTGGAAGTATTGTGCCAGGTAGAAATAAGAGTGAGCTCTCATAGCTTTCGCCTGCCCTAATATATACTTATTTTCTTCAAGTTCTGGTTCCGCATCATTACCACCAAGAGCATCAATTACCGTATTCGCCGAACGAATAATTCGGTAATAATATCTCCATGGCATGTAATTTCTGGTACTAGTAAAATCTTGCAGTGCCTGAAACTCAGTAATATCTGAACGATACCATCCATAAGTACTTACCGATAAAGCTAAATCTCCGGAAAGCATATCTCCGTAAATGTCATACCCTTTATGACCAAAGTCATCATGGTTTGTTGTTCCACCAGTTCCAGTTTCAATAGTTAAGGCATAGATACCTGTCATAGTACCAGCAACAACGTCTGGATTTACCTCTGCTGCTTCAGCAATTTGGCCCGCAGTAAGAAACTGCGATGGCTCTTTTTCCAAGAAGTCTTCGCTACAGCCTACGCTTAAAAGCAGACCTGCCGCAACTCCCGTGATTTTTAATATATTTTTCATAATTCTTTTTTTTAAAATTTAACTCTCACACCTGCCGTTAACGTAGTAAGCGGCGCATATAATCTTCTTCCTGAGTTACCTGATTCACTTGTGTTAGGAAGGAAACCATCTCTTGCTGTTTTTACAAAAAGGTTATCTCCAGAAACAAATAAATTAATATAGTTAATTCCTGTGTTACCCAATAAATCCTCAGAAATAGTATAGCCCAATCTTGCATTATTAAGAGCAAGGTAATCTGTACTGGTTAAGAAACGAGTGGAAGTTGAAGTTCCATTAATAAATGCGTTGTCTGTAAGTGCAGGAACATTGGTAATATCACCTGGTCTCTGCCATCTGTCAGCAATATCAGTATGGAAGTTATTTCCGGCTGCTCCAAAACGGTCAGACATTAATTCTCCATATTGAGCATCATAAGCATAACCTCCTATGCTATAAATAAACTGAGTAGAAAAATCGAATCCTTTATAAGCTGCTGTTAAACGAAACGCACCTCTTAAATCTGGTATGGCATCTTTACCTACGTACTTATCTGTTGCATTAGCATAAGTATCTGTAATTTGTCTTTCAACAGTAGCATCCGGATTATCAGCTAGATAAGGAGTCATAGATGGAATAGATTCCTCACCAGAGTCTAAGATTCCGTTTCCATTAGCATCATTGAAATATTGATACCATAGGGGCGCACCGTTAGCAGGATCAACTCCAGCGTATTCTCTCATATAAAAATCATAAATCGAGCTACCCTTAGAATATCCAAAATAAGAGGCTGAATTATCTAAAATCCTTGGTTCACCAGTTGAAGGCTCTAATGGCATTCTCTTAATTTCATTAGTAAGGATTTCTCCGTTAATATTGAAATCTACCATCCAATCTGCCGTTTTTACAAGGTGAGCAGTAAAGTTCATTTCTAAACCTGTATTTCTTAATTCACCATCATTAACAGTAATTACTGCAATACCTTGAGAAGGCCCTACACGACGCTCGAAAAACAAGTTTCCGGTGTTCTTTATGTAGTAATCTACTGTAGCATCTAACCAGTTTCCTAGTCCGAATTCAACCCCTGTCTGGAATTGTTTAGAAGTCTCCCAGGTTAAATCAGGATTACCATTCAATCTTTGAGAAACAGATATTCCTCCAGCCAATAGACCTAAATTGAAGGTATCGTAACCAGGATAGTATGAGTTCTGGGTAGTAGTAGGAATCTCTTCACTACCAGTAGTACCATAAGAAGCTTTTACTTTAAGGAATGAAACAACATCGTTATTAGCTAGGAAATCTTCGTTAGAAGCAACCCAGGCTAAACCTCCTGAAGCAAAAGTCCCCCATTTCTCATTTACGAATCGTGACGAACCATCGTGACGAACAGATCCTGTAAAGAAATATCTTTCTAAATAATTATAATTCACTTGCCCGAAATAAGACTCTAATGAACGACCACGAGTGTATCCAGTTGGCGGAGATAAATTTTCAACAAAGTTATTAAGCTCATATATATAAGGACTTACAGAAGTTCCTTTATACTGAGTAGATATTGATTCTTCAAATTCATTACTTTCGTGAGCTACTAAAGCATCAAAAGAGTGATCCCCCCATTCATTGTCATAACGCAACAACTGTAAAAAGTTTGTTGTTAAAACTTCAGTATCTTCGGCGAAAAGATCCCCACCAGTAGATGCACCACCACCATAGAAAGGATTTCTAAAGTCCTTATTACGACTGTTAAAGTACTGAGCACCAAATCTTGTTTCAAAGGTAAGGTTCTCGGTAAGGTTAATATCTAAAGAGAAGTTACCGTTTAATTCGTGTCTGTCAGTACCATTAAAATCATACAACGCTGATCCAATTGGGTTCAGGTTATTTGCATTTGGACGCGCACGGAATCCAGAATCAGAACCGTAATCGTATTGATTACCTCCAAAAATTGGATCTGGAACCAACTCAAAATTATCATCTCTTAAGAAAACCGGGAAAATAGGTGCCATCTTATCGGCAAATTCAAATAAGTTTTCAGAGCCAACAGTTTGACCATTCGCAAGAGTTTCTGAATAAGCATAACCTATATTAGCACCAACAGTAAGCCATTCTTTAACATCAGACTGCACATTTAAACGAGTAGTATATCTATCATAGCCTGTGTTAATTGCGTAACCTTCATCATCCAAATATCCTACAGATGCGAAATAAGAAGTTTTTTCATCACCACCGGCAAATCTTACGTTAGCTTCCGTTCTAATCGATGCTTCAAATGCAAGATCAGTATAACGTTGCGGAGTATATCTACGTGTAACTCCATCACGCACCATACGAGTATCAGGATTTATCAATTCTGATACTCCAGCAACATTCCACATATTATAACCTGCAGGAATATAGTTGTCTGTAAATAAGTTATTGTTAGCAAAATCTACTGGATTTGGATTACCACTTATAACTCCACGGTTATAAATACCTTCCCATACATATCCAACATACTGCTCTGGTGAAGTAACAACGTCGTATCTCGGAATCAACTGATCGTTAATACCAGTTTTTACATCAACTTCAATGTAATCTTCACCAACTCCACCTTTCTTGGTAGTAATAAGCACAACACCATTTGCCCCTCTGGAACCGTAAATTGCAGTTGCAGTTGCATCTTTTAATATTGTTGTACTTTTAATATCTGCAGGGTTAATAGAGTTAAGACTTCCTGAAAACGGAACTCCATCTACCACATATAAAGGATCACGATTACCATTAATAGAACCAAAACCTCTAATTCTCACAGTAGATGTAGTACCAGGCTGTCCGGAATTGTTAATAACATTCACCCCGGCAACCTCACCGGCAAGCGCCTGAGTAACATTCGAAAATGACTTAGCCTCAATATTCTCTGCTTCAATTGTAGTTGCAGTACCGGCAAAAGCCTGTCTTGTAGTGGTACCATAACCTACAACTACCACTTCATCAAGTGCAGCGGCATCTGCCCCTAAAGTCACATCATAAGAATCTGACGTGCCAACAGTTATTTCATAGGTAGTGAAACCTACATAACTAAAGACAAGAACACTTCCTTCTTCTGCCGAAATAGTGTAGTCTCCATCAAAATTAGTCTGGGTACCATTATTAGTACCCTTCTCAATCACGTTTACCCCGGGTAAGGGCAAACCATCTTCATCGATGACCGTACCGGTCACCACTTTTTCCTGTGCAAAAGTAAATTGCACTACAAACGCTAATAGTAGCGTAAGAATTCCATGTAATTTGTTTTTCATTATTATTTAAATTTGAATTAGCCTACGCCAAAAATCATAATAAATTCTTAATAAACCAAAACATTTTTTAATTGAATTATCATTTCCATTATTAAATCATCTTTAGAAGATGTAAAATAGAGACCTTTTTAAAGGTGTTTTTTTTACGAATATTGCAATAATACCTTAAATTTGCACATCGGGCGCGCTCAGAACTTTATGAGGATTTTAATAAGAAAAAGGCAATAATACCTTCTACCTATCGTTTGTGCGCAAAATTCTGCAAGCCACTACAAATAGATATACGAAGAAAAAGAAGTAATAGTTTTGTTTTAAACCCGAAATCTTTGAATTTTTGCAGATCATGTTAAAGATGTTTAATCTTCCCTGTCAAATAGCCGGCACCGATGAAGCCGGGCGCGGTTGCCTTGCGGGACCTGTAACTGCTGCAGCTGTTATTTTACCAAAAAGATTTAAAAACAAGTTACTAAACGACTCTAAACAAACTAAGTTAGGCGATCGTAATAAACTAAAAGAGATTATTATGAGTGAGGCTATCACCTATGGGATAGCCCACGTATATATGGAAGAAATTGATGAAATCAATATTTTGAATGCTTCCATTCTGGCTATGCATAGAGCCATAGATCAACTAAGCTGCGAACCTGAGCATATTATAGTAGATGGGAATAAGTTTAAACCATATCGCAATATTGCCTATGATTGTATTATAAAGGGAGATGGGAAATTCCTGAGTATTGCTGCGGCTTCTATTTTAGCCAAAACTGCAAGAGACGAATTTATGCAAAAGGTGCATCATGAATTCCCAATGTATAACTGGCAACAAAATAAAGGTTACCCTACAAAAGAACATCGCCAGGCAATAAGGGAGTTTGGCAGTACGCCATATCACAGGAAAAGCTTCAAACTTCTACCCGAACAATTAAAACTTACCCTATAACTTCTATATTTGTTGAAATTCTTAGTTTTTATGAAGAAAATTCTCTTCAAATTTTTATTGGTTTTCTTTCTTATTTCCTGTCAAAACCAGGAAAAAAATATTGCTGTTTATAAGTTTATTCCAAAGGATGCTGCGGTAATTATCCAAACTCCTAACCTTAAAAATCTTCAGCAGGATTTAGAAAATTTTAGCTTTTTTAGCGGCAATAAATTGACTGCTAAGAATTATCTGAAAAAGGAATTAGGATATTTGAAACACGCCGATACGCTTACATCGGCCATAATCGCATTTTCAATCTCTGAAAAGGAGAAATTGACCTATTCTTTAATATTTAAAGACAAACCAAAATTTCAATTAGATTCTGTCAAAAATAAATCGGTAGAAAGTATTAAAACGGAAGGCATTGACTATCAAAAAATGTTTTTGGAAGACAATACCTTTTTTATTTCAACAGGTAATGCTCCATTTATAGCTTCAAATTCTGAAGAAAACCTGATACAAATTCTGGATAATGAAAAATTACTGAAAACCGAAGACTTTCAAAGAGTATATTCGGCTATAGATCTTAACAAGACTTCTATAATCTTTAATCATCAAAATTTTAAGGCTTTTCAGCAAAATTTATTTCCAAATTTAGCGCTGCAAAATGTAGAAAATTATGCGCCGTGGAGTGCAATAGATCTTGATATAGAAAATGAAGGCATTTTTAACGGACTTAGCATTGCGGCAAACTCATCTAATCTGCATAAGATTTTTCAAAATTCAGGAACAGTTGCTCAAGAATTTGCTTCCATAATTCCTGAAAATGCGCTTGGTTTTACTGCCCTGGCATATAAAAATCCTAAAATATTTCTTCAGAATTTAAAAACCTTTAGAGGCGATTCAGTTTCCAATCCTATTGATGAAATTATTCTAAAAAGCCAGGAAGCAGGAATTATTTATACTGAAGAAAACACCCTTTTTGGGATAAAAACCCTGGTAGATATTGAAGCAACCGACTTAATATCAGGTTATGCCGAGTTGGAAGAAAATTATCGCGATTTCCCCATATATAAAGTTTCTCAGCCCGAAGTTTTTGAGACAATTTTTAGCCCGATATTTATTTCTAAAAAGAACAATTTTGCCCTCGCAATTGATGAATATCTAATCTTCGCAAATTCAATACCTCAACTGCGTGAATTAGTTGCCAGTTATGTAAACGAGAACACACTGGTGCATCAATCTTATTATAAAAACAGTCAGCAAAAACTTGCTATGGAATCTTCTATTCTCATAGTTGGAAAAACCGAGAAATCAAAAACCAAACTGGCCGAGGTGGTAGCCAACGAATTAAGTGAAGAAATGACCAATTTGGATTTTGGTGAACATAAACTGGCGATTTTACAATTGGTGGAAGAAGGAGATTTTGCCCATATACACGGTACTTTCGAGGCGCAAAACAACGAAAGTAATTCAAACACCAAAACAGAAGAAATCCTTTCGGTAAGCCTGGATGCTGAATTACTAAACGAACCGGTTTTGGTAAAAAATCATTTGAATAATCAAATGGATATCGTGGTTCAGGATATAAATAACACGCTCTATCTAATTTCTAACAAAGGCACAATTTTCTGGAAGAAAAAATTAAGCGGACCAATTCTGGGAGAAATTAAACAGGTAGATCTTTATAAAAATGGTAGATTTCAGCTCGCTTTTGCAACTCCCTATTCTATTGAAGTTTTAGACCGAAATGGAAATACCGTAAAACCTTTTCCAATAGAATTTAAAGACGAAATTTCACAACCTTTGTCTTTATTCGATTATGATAATAACCGCAAGTATCGCTTTTTGATTACTCAAAATGATGAAGTGTTTATGTATGATAAAAACGGAAAAAGTGTAAAAGGATTTGATTTTAGAGGAACCAATTCTGAAATTTTAAAAGCACCAAACCATTTGAGAATCCAGAATAAAGATTATATCGTTTTTCCTGAAAAATCTGGTAAACTAAATATTTTGAGTCGGCAGGGAGAGCATCGGGTAAACGTAAAAGAAAATATAGATTTTTCCGATAACCAATGGTATGAATTTGAAAACGATTTTGTTTCAACTAATGCTGAAGGAAATTTGGTGAAAGTTACGCAAACCGGGCAGGTTACTACTCTAAACACGAATTTTAGTGAAAATCATAAGATTTCAGCTAGACCAAATATACTGGTAAGTCTTTCAGAAAATATTTTAAAAATTAAGGATAAGGAATTAAGCCTGGATTACGGCCTTTACACTGAACCGGAAATCTATTATGTAAACGATAAATATTACATCAGCCTAACCGATTTACAAACCCAGAAGATTTATGTTTTTGACAGTAATGCAGAGCTGCTTCCCGGTTTTCCGGTTTATGGAACTTCAAAAATCAATTTAAATAATGTTGATATTGATAACCGCCCTGAATTTGTAGTAAAAGGGGGTGAGAAAGAAGTTTTATTGTATAAATTCTAACTCAATTCTGCCTCAAATAATTCTTCAAAATGCTTCAAAACCTTCTCCTGAACTTCGGCCAGGGGAATTTCCTTTTTACCAAGCTCTACGTTTAAAGAAGTAACTGCTTTGCCTTCAATTCCACAGGGAATAATATGGTCAAAATAGCCTAAATCGGCATTTACGTTTAGTGCAAAACCGTGCATAGTGACCCAACGGCTGGCACGCACTCCCATGGCACATATTTTCCTGGTAAATGGTGTTCCCACATCCAACCAAACCCCGGTTTCACCCGGGCTGCGTTCGGCCTTTAAACCGTAATCCTTTAAAGTGAGAATAATACATTCTTCCAGAAAACGCAGGTATTTATGTATATCGGTAAAGAAATTATCCAGGTCTAGAATGGGATAACCAACCAACTGTCCCGGGCCGTGGTAAGTGATATCGCCGCCACGGTTAATTTTATAATATTTAGCTTGCCTTTTTTCGAGTTCGGTTTCAGAAATAAGCAAATTTTTAATATCGCCACTTTTACCCAAAGTATAAACGTGCGGATGCTCTACCATTAAAAGGTAATTAGGCGTAATTTCGTTTAAATTTTGTCTTCGGTTTTTAATTTTAAGATCAAGAATTTCCTTAAAAAGACTTTCCTGATAATCCCAGGTTTCTTTATAATCCTTATATCCTAAATTCTGTAAATTTATCTGCTTGTTCATACGCCTTTTCTCGGATTATTCAGAATAATAAGTGCCGCGATCACTCCCGGAATCCAACCTAAAATAGTAAGGATTAGTACAATTAAAATAGATCCACAACCCCTATCGTAAACCGCAAGGGGTGGGAATAGAACCGAAAGAATTACCCGCCAAACACTCATATTATCTAAAACTTTTATCAAGTATGTTGCAAAGATAAGATTATAAATACAGAAACTTATTTGATAAAGAAGTGCATTTTTATCTTCAAAATATTATCAAAAATTCAGGTTTATATCGCATTGGTTGGTAGCCACATAGTCACTATATTTGCACTCGTTTTGCCAAAGCAAGCAATTAATTTAAATACGAGTATGCAATTATCTGAACAGGAAATAGTAAGAAGAGAAAAGCTTTCTGCACTGAGAAAAGCTGGTATAAACCCCTATCCGGCAGATTTATTCCCGGTAAAGGACACCAGCAAGGGAATAAAGGAAAACTTTGAAGAGGGAAAGAAAGTAGTGATGGCCGGCAGGTTAATGTCCCGCCGTATCCAGGGAAAAGCCTCTTTTGCCGAAATACAGGATTCTAAAGGTAAAATTCAGGTTTATTTTAACCGTGATGAAATTTGTACCGGGGAAGATAAAAGCAAGTATAATGAAGTATATAAAAAATTGCTGGATATAGGCGATTTTATAGGAATTGAAGGCGAACTTTTTAAAACCCAGGTTGGGGAAATGACCGTGATGGTTAAAGATTTCACTTTGCTAAGCAAATCTATTCGCCCTTTACCACTTCCAAAAACAGATAAAGACGGAAACACTTACGACGGATTTACCGATCCCGAGCACCGTTACCGTCAGCGTTATGCCGATTTGGCCGTGAATCCAAAGGTTAAGGAAATCTTTGTAAAGCGTACCAAATTGTTCAACGCTATGCGAAATTTCTTCAATGAAAGAGAATACTTCGAAGTTGAAACGCCAATTTTACAATCTATTCCCGGTGGTGCTGCTGCACGACCATTTGTTACCCATCACAATGCCTTAGATATTCCGCTTTATTTAAGAATTGCCAATGAATTATATCTTAAAAGGTTAATTGTAGGTGGATTTGATGGCGTTTACGAATTCTCAAAAAACTTCAGAAATGAAGGAATGGATAGAACGCATAATCCAGAATTTACGGCGATGGAAATCTATGTAGCCTACAAAGACTACAACTGGATGATGGAATTCACAGAAACCCTTCTGGAACATTGTGCGATTGCAGTAAATAATACTACGGAAACTGTTTTTGGCCAGCATAAAATAGATTTTAAAGCGCCATACAAACGCGTTACCATGACCGATTCCATTAAAGAATTCACCGGATTCGATATTACCGGAAAATCTGAAGCTGAAATTAGAAAAGCAGCTGAAGATATGGGAATTGAAGTTGATGAGACGATGGGGAAAGGAAAACTCATAGACGAGATTTTTGGTGAAAAATGTGAAGGAAATTATATTCAACCAACCTTTATTACCGATTATCCGAAGGAAATGAGTCCGCTTTGTAAAGAGCACCGCGAAAACCCTGAATTAACTGAGCGTTTTGAACTAATGGTTTGTGGAAAAGAAATCGCAAATGCATATTCTGAATTAAATGATCCTATAGACCAACGTGAGCGTTTTGAAGAGCAGCTAAAACTGGCCAAAAAAGGAGACGATGAGGCTACAGAATTTATAGACCAGGATTTCTTAAGAGCTTTAGAATACGGAATGCCTCCAACATCGGGATTAGGAATTGGGATGGATCGTTTAATTATGTTCTTAACCAATAATCAATCAATCCAGGAAGTATTATTCTTCCCACAAATGAAACCTGAACGAAAAGCTGTTGAACTTAGCGAAGACGAAAAAGCGGTATTTCAGCTATTAAAAAGTGATGAAATTCAGGAATTGGAAACTATAAAAACAAAATCTGGTTTAAGTAATAAAAAATGGGACAAAACCCTTAAATCACTTAGAAAACATAAGATGATAGATGTTTTTAAAGATGATGAAACTATGAAGATAAAAGCAGTTTAAAATTCAGAAACCTTTTCCAGTTTAGATAAACAACAGTTAAAACAAGACTTTTTAACTTCACTTTTTAAACCTTTTTAAGATAAATTAGTCAAAAGATCACCAAATGGTGGTCTTTTTTCGTTTTTTAGCCTTCGCTAAAGAAAATTTATCACTTCCATTTAATCATACAAACCAAAATTAAACTTTATGACCAAACGATTTACGCATAAGCTCTTTTTAGTAGCCTTATCGGTATCGGTTTCCAGTTGCGCGGTATTTCAGCCCAATAAATCTTCGGCTGATGCCTCCAAAGAAGAAGCCTCAAAAAAGAAGGGAGACTTAGAACCTTACACCAAGGTAATTACTAAAGACGCTAAAAGCGACGAAGGCTTATTTACTGTACACCGGGTAGACGATAAATATTTCTACGAAATTCCAGATAGTCTTTTTAACCGGGAAATGCTTACGGTAACAAGAATTGCAAAGACAGCTACCGGAATTGGTTTTGGGGGCGGAAAGCAAAATACCCAGGTTCACCGCTGGCAGAAAAAAGACGGCCACGTTCTTTTAAGAGTTGTTTCTCACGAAATCTACGCAGCAGATTCACTTCCGGTTCATGAGGCGGTGGTAAACTCTAATTTTGAGCCTGTTTTACAACGTTTCCCTGTAAAAACTGTAGGAAAAGATTCCTTAAATAAAACAACCGTAATTGAAGTAACCGATCTTTATACCAAAGATGTTCAGGCGCTGGGTTTAAGAGACGGCACAAGAAAACAATATAAAGTTTCGCGTTTAGATGATAGCCGTTCTTATATAGATACTATTCGTAGCTATCCTGAAAATATTGAGGTTAGACACGTAAAAACCTATAATGCAGGCGAACCGCCTTCAAATGCAAGTACTGGTTCTATCTCTTTAGAGTTTAGTAATTCTATGATTTTGCTTCCAAAAGAACCAATGAAACGTCGTTATTTCGATCAGCGTGTTGGTTGGTTTGCCCGCGGACAAACAGATTATGGGCTTGATGCCCAAAAAAGTAAAGAGGTAAAATATCTTGACCGCTGGAGACTTGAAGTTAAAGAAGAAGACAAAGAAAAGTTTGAAAACGGCGAATTGGTAGAACCAAAAGAGCCAATAGTATATTATGTAGATCGCGCCACTCCAAAACAGTGGATTCCCTATATAAAGCAAGGTATTGAAGACTGGCAGGTAGCTTTTGAAGCTGCCGGATTCAAAAATGCAATTATTGCTAAAGATCCACCCAGTAAAGAAGAAGATCCAGACTGGAGCCCGGAAGACGTACGCTATTCTGTAGTTCGTTACTTGGCTTCTCCAATTCCAAATGCAAATGGGCCTCACGTTAGTGACCCACGTTCTGGAGAGATCCTGGAATCAGATATTAACTGGTATCACAATGTAATGACCTTACTTAGAAACTGGTTCTTTGTACAAACTGCAGCTATAAATGAAGACGCTCGTAGCGTTGAGTTTGAAGATGAAGTTATGGGTCGTTTAATTCGTTTTGTTTCCTCTCACGAAGTAGGACACACTTTAGGTCTTCCACATAACATGGGAAGTAGTGTAGCTTACGCCGTAGAAGATCTTCGTGATCCAGAATTTACTGCTGAATATGGAACTGCACCTTCCATAATGGATTATGCACGTTTCAACTATATTGCTCAGCCTGAAGATGGTGATGTAGCTCTAATGCCAGACATTGGACCTTACGATAAGTATGCAATTGAATGGGGATATCGACCAATTTTAGATAAATCTGCAGAAGAAGAAAAGGAAATTCTTGATGAATGGATTCTTGAAAAAGCAGGTGATCCTTTATATCGCTTCGGAAGTCAGCAAAGTGGCGGAGTTATAGACCCGAGTTCTCAAACTGAAGATCTTGGTGACGATGCAGTTCTGGCCAGTGAATATGGAATTAAAAACCTGAAGCGCATTATGCCGAAATTAATCGAGTGGACTGCTGAAGACGGTAAAAATTACGATGATCTTGACGATATGTACGGCCAGATATTAAGTCAGTTTAATCGTTATATGGGGCACGTGACAGCTAATATTGGTGGAGTTTATGAATATTATAAAACTTACGACCAGGAAGGTGCCGTTTACTCGCACGTAGATGCAGCTCATCAAAAGAAAGCGATGAATTTCTTGCACAAACAACTTTTTGAAACTCCAGAATGGTTAATAGACCAGGAAATTTTTAATAAGATTGAATTTGACGGACAGGTTGAACGCATTAGAAATATGCAGGAACGTAGCCTTAATAATCTACTGGACTTCGGAAGAATGGCGCGTTTAATGGAAAATGAAGAAGTAAACGGCAACGAAGCTTACGGTCTTATAGATATGATGACTGATGTTAGAACCGGAATTTGGAGCGAACTTTCTTCGGGACAAAATATAGACCGTTACCGCAGAAATCTTCAGCGTGCTTATATTGAGCGTATGGAGCATTTAATGACTGAAGAGCAGAGTGAAATTCCTTCTAGATACAGAAGCTGGATTAGCCGAAGCAATATAGATGTTGCTCAAAGTGATATTCGTCCTGTAGTAAGAGGAGAACTTAAAACGCTTCAAAGTCAAATTAGAAGAGCAGCTAACCGTGGAGACCGTTTAACAAGGTACCACCTTCAGGATGCTTTAGAAAGAATAGACCTAATTCTAAACCCAATAAAATAACCTCAACATTTTTTTGGATTAATTAGTTTGGAAGCCACCGTCCCTACACGGTGGTTTTTTTTATAAATAAATTAAACCTTTTTAAAATTCTATAGTCTTACTATTAAAGCCACTTAAATTGCTATGAAAAAGAATTTTTTGATTTAAGTATCAAAAAGTGAAAAGTGAGTTTTTAGATTAGTTAGTTTAGTTTGTTTGAATTGAGAGCAGTATCGGGAAAAATCGAAAATCTAAATTTTATGATACCCATGTAAAATTTACCTCCTTTCTGCTCTCTTTTTTATTTAAAGTAGAAACTTAGCAATAAGTCCTCCCGCCAGCCATAGGTAGCATACAAAAGCAATATATTTCAAACTCGTTTCCAATAACTGACTTTTAGGTGCCATCTCCTTCATATGCATTACATCTTTTCGCTTAAAAAATCCAAGATAAATTAGCACCCCAGAAATTGCTAAAAAGAGCATATTCAGCCAAAAAGTATAATCTATTTTAAAATGTTCGGTATCGGTAATTTTTACCGAAGAAGGATCTGGTAATAAATTAAATAGATTAAACCCGTAATGCAATAATAGAGAAGTACCAATTAGTGCGGTAAAAAGAAGGAAAAGTATAAAGAAAGACATTTTCCAGCCATAATATTTGGCATTAATTCTCAAGACCGGAAAAACCACCAAATCACTAAAAATAAAGGCCATTACCCCGGCAAAACTTACTCCTTTTCCAAAGAGCAAAGCTGCCAATGGAATATTCCCCATAGAACCTATAAACGTTAAAAATGCAGCAATTGGACCAACTATTATATGCTCTAGAATTGTGAAAAAACCGAAATCTGTATTTCCGTTTCCAGTATTTATAAATAAAGTTTGAAAAAAGGAATCGGGAACAAAAGCTGCAACAACCCCGGCAATAGTAAAACCTAAAGTCACATCTTTCCAAACCATTTTCCACTCCATAGCATACTGTTTGGACACTTTAGCCCAACTGGTTTCTGACTTTATCTTTTTCTTCCAGGATTTTTCTGAATCTTCATCATCTTCATCTTTTTCGTCTAGGCGTTCGCGTGCTTTTTGTATTAATTTCTTCGGATTAATTAGCCTAATGAGTATCCAGCTGATAAGGATTAACAATATTCCACCAACATATTCACCTACCACAAATTGCCAACCTAAAAAGATGGCAATTAAGATTCCCAACTCAATAACAAGGTTAGTAGAAGCCAGTAAAAACGCAATTGAAGAAGAAAAACTGGCTCCTTTTTTAAACAAGCTTTTAGTTGAAGCTAAAGCAGAAAAACTACACGAACTACTAATAAAACCAAAGAAAGTACCGAGTAACATACTTTTAGATTCGTCTTTACCCATAGTCCTTTCCATACGCTTTTCGGTTACAAAAATTTGGATACAACTACTTATTACATAACCCAAAATAAAGGCCCATAAAGCCATCCAGAAAAAACCGGCGCTGGTATAGGCCGCTTCTCCCCACTTACTCAAAAAATCCTGCATTTCTATTAGTTTTGGTGATTAGTATTTTACTCTAATTTCGCGCTTTTTAATCTTAAAGCATTTGCAATTACTGAAACTGAACTAAAACTCATCGCTAAAGCTGCAATCATTGGTGAAAGTAAAAGTCCGAAGACCGGGTATAAAACTCCGGCAGCAATTGGTACTCCAAGTGTGTTATAGATTAAAGCAAAAAACAGGTTTTGCTTAATATTTTTCATCACTTTTTTACTTAGCAATTTGGCCTTTTTAACAGCTTTTAAATCACCTTTTACCAGGGTGATTTCTGCGCTTTCTATCGCCACATCTGTTCCCGTTCCCATGGCAATACCAATATCGGCCTGGGCCAAGGCGGGTGCATCGTTTATTCCATCACCGGCCATTGCTACTTTTTTACCTTTTTCCTGAAGTTTTTTCACTTCATTCTGTTTATCTTCCGGGAGCATTCCGGCTTTAAATCCTGTTAATCCGAGTTCTTCAGCAACAGATCTTGCAGTTTTCTCATTATCGCCGGTAAACATATAAACCTCAACCCCATCATCCATTAAAGATTTTAGAGCCTCCCTACTCGTTTTTTTAATAGGATCGGTAATTGTAAAGTATCCCGTTACTTTCCCATCTACCGCTACAAAAGAAACGGTTTTACCTTTCTCCTGTTCAGCCGTTACTTTTTTATCTATTTCTGAAGGAATTTCAACATTTTCAGCCTTCATGAGTTTATCATTCCCAATGGCAATCCTCTTGTTATTTACCGTGCCTGTAACTCCTTTTCCGGTAACGGAATTGAAATCTGAAGCTTCAGTATATTTCAGCTGATTTTCTTTTGCAAAATCTATAGTTGCTTTAGCCAGCGGATGTTCACTTTGAGAATTCACCGAAGCGATAAGTTTTATAATTTCATCTTTATCTTCTTCAGAAATCACTTCAACTTTTTCCACTTTGGGCTTGCCTTCAGTAATGGTTCCGGTTTTATCTATAATCAAAGTATCAATATCATCCATTTGCTCTAACGCACGGGCGTTTTTAATAAGCACCCCATTTTGTGCACCTTTTCCCACTCCCACCATAACCGACATTGGTGTGGCCAGGCCAAGCGCACAGGGGCAGGCAATTATTAATACCGCGATGGCATTCACTAAAGCGTAAACATATTGCGGCTCTGGTCCGTAAATGGCCCAAACTATATAGGTTATTACCGCAATAATTACTACCACCGGCACAAAATAAGCTGAAATTCTATCGGCTAATTTCTGAATGGGTGCCTGGGACCGGCTGGCATCATTTACCATCTTTATAATTTGAGAAAGCAAGGTCTCCTCTCCCACTTTTTCAGCTTTCATTGTAAAACTTCGGTTTCCATTAATGGTCCCTGAACTTACTTTATCACCTTCAGCCTTATCCACCGGTATGGGCTCCCCGGTAATCATAGATTCATCAATACTGGAATTCCCGTTTTCGATAGTTCCGTCTACCGGAATTTTATCTCCCGGTTTTACTCTTAGAATATCTCCTTTTTCAATTTCGTCTATAGCAACTTCCTTTTCTTCGCCATTCACTACTTTTATCGCTTTGTTTGGAGCAAGTTTCAGCAGTTCTTTTATCGCAGAATTTGTCTTACTATGAGCCCGGGCTTCTAAAACCTGGCCAAGTAAAACAAGTGTGAGAATAACCGTTGCCGCTTCAAAATAAACGTGCACAGTGCCCGTTTCAGTCTTAAATTGCGGTGGAAAAAAATCAGGAAATAATAAGCCGAAAACACTAAAAACCCAGGCTACCCCGGCGCCAATGCCAATTAGCGTAAACATATTGAGGTTCCAGGTTTTTATAGATTTCCACGCACGTTCAAAAAACATCCAGGTAGCATAAAAGACCACAGGAATTGATAAACCAAACTGAATCCAATTCCAATATTGTTGGTCTAAAATTTCATAAAGCGGATTGCCTGAAATCATCTCAGACATCGCGATAATAAAAATGGGAAGGGTAAATGCTACGGCTATTTTAAACTTTTTGAGTAACTTTTTATAAGATTTACTTTCTGAAGATTCTTCCGGTTCTTTGGGCACCAGGTCCATTCCACATTTGGGACAGGAACCGGGACCATCCTGCTCCACTTCAGGATGCATGGGGCAGGTATACGTAGTAGCTTGTGGTTTTAGGCTGGCTTCTTCTACCAGGTCCATTCCGCACACCGGGCAATCACCGGGCTCAGTATAAGTTTTATCGCCTTCACAATGCATAGGGCAATAATAAACACCTGTTCCCTGCTCTGATTGAGAAGTTTTTTTCTTTTTCGATTTTACTTTTTTACCGGGTTCGTGAATTTCATAATGTCCCCCATCTTCCTTTAAGGCTTGCTGCAATTTTTCTAAAGAAACATCCTGTCTAGCAACAATTTTTGCTTCCTCTTTTTCGAGATTTACTTCAGCACTTTTTACCCCTTCAACTTTACTTAGCGTTTTTTCTACGTGAGATCTACAACCCATACAGGTCATTCCACTCACCGGATATGTTTTAAGGCTTTCGTTTTTTGGATGAATTTGATAGTTGCTGTCTTCCAGTGCTTTTTGAAATTTTTCAATTTCAATATGTTTTTGCATTTCAATTTCCGCAGCAGCTTTTTCAAGATCTACTCGGGCATCAATAACCCCTTCAACATTTTTTAAAGTATTTTCAACCTGGGACCTGCAACCCATACAGGTCATCCCGGAAATTTGATAAGTATGTTTCATAGATTTTATTGGAGAAAAAAAGGCTGTTTGAACCTCTATTGTTACTTACGTCATGCTGTCCCGAAGCTTCGGGATTATTTTAGCATCTAAATTGAAAGAAATTAGACCCTGGAACAAGTTCAGGGTAACGTCTACTAGTAAAAAATCAAACAGCCTTTAAAATTAAATTTTATGCTAAGTAAGCTTCACAAGCTTTTGCACATTCACGGCAGGCTTTAGCGCAATCCTGACAGTGTTGATGTTCGTGTTTACCGCATTCATCGGCACACGCATTACAAATTTCAATGCAATATTTTACAAGTCCGTCTACATTTTTATAGCCGGTGACCAACACCTGGTTAAGGGTGCTACAAACCTCTGCACAAACACGATCGGTTCTAATGCAGTCTTTCATCATTTTCACATTGTCTTCATCAAGACAGGCATCAGCACAATAGTTACAATGATTAATGCAATTCCCTAAGGTGCTTAACAATTTCTCATTTCTCATAATATTGGTTTTTAATGGTTTAAATCAAAGTTAAGCACTATTAACCGCAATGAGTTTTAAAATTATGGTAAGAAGTTATAAGAAAATTGAAAAGATTAAAACGGATTTTACTCCCAATTAACTAATAAAACAATATTACTATGGTCTAAATTTGTTTGCTACAATTTATCCAGAGATTTTCGCTCCTGGTGGTGAAGTTTGTATTGGGATGGGTTTAAGCCGGTTTCTTTTTTGAAAAAAGTTGAAAGATACGCTGCACTACCAAATTGCAATTTATCGGCAATTTCTGAAATATTTAATTCATCATATTCCAGTAATTCTTTAATGCGTTCAGCTTTAATTTTATTTTGAAAACTTTGAATGCTTTGTCCTTCGGCTTTACTAAAAATACTGGTAAGATGACTATAATCGTAATGTAGTTCTTCACTTAAAACTTCAGAAAGCTTTTTGTTTTTAAAATCTTTGCGTTCGTAAACCCATTCAATAATTATAGATTTAATATCGGTAACAATTTTATCATGGCGTTCAGCTACAATTTCAAATCCGTTTGCTTTAAGCGCTTCTTCAAAAAGCTTAAATTGCTCTAAAGAGAGCTCTTTCTCAAACTCTATCCTGCCTAAACTAATATCTACATATTTAAGTTTTTGTTGCTCCAAAGTGTTTTCTACACTCATAAGGCAACGGTCACAAACCATGTTTTTTATATGTAAGATACTATTCATTTATAATTTAGTTTTTAGAATTTCTTTAAGCTGGTATGCTTTGCTGAAATAAAAAATAGTGAGTGCAAATTTACGAAGAATTAATCTTTCCTCTGTAATCTTAAAGAGTACCGAAAAATTACAAATTAAACTTGAAGAGGGTTTTTATTTAATAAACTTCAGGAAAAGGGAATAAAAGTGATTTTTAAAAAAATTATTTAAAAAAATTTTAAAACCTACATTTTTAGGCAATCCATTGCGTAGACTGGGCTACGAGGCACTACCACCCTAATTTAAAAGTGTTTAGGGCAATCTGCTCTCGAAAAAAGCCGGAAATAATTTAGTAGGTATAAAAAAAATTCACTTATTTTATATGTTAATAAAAACAAAAAATTATGTGGGGATTTATTACATTACTTTTTTTAAATTTTCAAGGTGGAATGGAAGTTACTACAACCTCTCCTCCAACTACAGACAATAAAATTGAAGTAATTACTCCTAACGAAAAACTGGGAGAAAATAATCTTGCTTACAAATGGGGAAAATTAGCTTTAGAAGCTACAGCAAAAGATACCGACAGATTTAATCCAAGACCCACGATAAGTTCTCGTTTCCTCGGGCTTATTTTCACCGCAGTTTTTGATGCCTGGTCCCGGTATGATGATAAAGCAATTCCAGTTTATATGCAGGGCGTTGAACGACGCCCACTTCAAGAACAGAATTTAAAAAATAAGGAAATTGCCATAAGTTATGCGGCTTTTAGGACTATGAACGAATATTACTTTACCGATGAGTCTATGTTTCGGGAATTTATGGTAGAACTGGGATTAGACCCAGATGACACCTCTTTAGATCCTAATACCGCTGTTGGAATAGGTAACCTGGCAGCAAAAGCCGTAATAGAAGCCAGGCATAATGATGGCGCAAATCAATATGGAGAAGAAGAAGGCTCTAATGGTAAGGCTTATTTTGATTATATGGGTTACAAACCCGTTAATTCTGCCGATGAGAATATAGACCTTAACAGGTGGCAATCTAAATATTTCTCTGATGGAAAAGGAGGCCAATTCGTTCCAAAATGTTTAACGCCCTACTGGCACAAGGTGGAGCCAGTTGGATTACAATCGGCAGACCAGTTCAGGCCGGGACCACCACCAATGGTAGGTTCAAAACAATTAGAGGAAGAAGTAAAAGAAGTAGTAGAATTACAGGCAAATCTAACCGATGAGCAAAGAGCCCTGGTAGAATTTATGCGAGATGGCCCGCAATCGGTACAACAGGCCGGCCATTGGCTAAAGTTTGCCCAGGAAGTTTCAGTTCGGGATCAACATAACCTGGATAAAGATGTAAAAATGTATTTCTACAACCAGATCACTGCAATGGATGCATTTATTGCCTGCTGGGATAGTAAAATGTATTACGATTACGCCCGGCCTTATGCTTTAGTTCATGAATTTTTCAAAGACGAAGATATTTACGGTTGGGGAGGCCCAGAAAAAGGAATGGTAGAAATGAAAGGACAGGACTGGAGACCATATTCTCCTTCAACTTTCTTATGCCCTCCTTTTCCCGGTTATGTATCGGGCCACAGTGCCATTAGTGGTGCCTGTGGTGAAGCTTTAAAACTTTTTACCGGAAGTGACGAATTTGGGTCTGAAGTTACATTAACTCCCGGCATCCTAACAGAGCCAAACCGACTTGGTAAGGAAGTCACTTTAGAATTCCCTACTTTCTCGGAAGCTGCAGAAATGGCCGGTTTATCCCGGGTTCTTGGCGGTTACCATATCCAGGCAGATAATATTGAAGGGCTAAAGTTAGGAAGAAAGGTAGCCCGGGAAAACTGGATCTTCTTTAAAAAACACATAGGAGAACCTGTAATAAGCAAGCACACCAGTCTTTCAAATAATTAATCCCTGGAATTTCAATAAATAGCCATACCAGGTTAAATTCAAACAATACCCTCCAAAATAATCATCCCAAAATGAAAATACTTTATAAGTCATTTTTCCTGATTTTTTTCTTTTTAATTATTTCGTGTAAGGATTCTGCCCCAGAGGAAAAGGAATTAGCGAAAAAAGAATCGACTGAAAATACTAAAATCTTCAGCAATGTTTCTGCCGCAAAATCTGGTATCAATTTTAGTAACAACCTTACCGAAAACGATTCCTTAAATTACTTTACCTACTCTTATATTTATATGGGTGGAGGGGTATCTACCGGAGACATTAATAACGATGGCCTTCCAGATCTTTATTTTACAGGAAACCAGGTTCCCAATAAACTTTATTTGAATAAAGGAAATATGGAATTTGAAGATATTACAGAATCTGCCGGGGTTGCGGGAGATGAGAGATGGTACACAGGAGTTACCATGGCCGATGTTAATGCAGACGGTTTTCTGGATATTTATCTTTCTGTAGGAGGAAAATTTCAACCTAAAAACAACCAGCTCTTTATAAATAATGGAGATGGAACTTTTAGTGAAAAAGCTAAGGAATATGGTTTAGATGATCCCGGTAATAGTGTACAGGCCACCTTTTTTGATTACGACAAAGATGGTGACCTTGATGTTTACATAGCCAATTACCCTCCAACCCGTTTTGACGCTCCAAATTTTGTTTATGAATACCAAATGAATAGTGTAACCGATCTGCAAACCGATCATTTAATGCGTAACGATGGCGGGAAATTTACCGATGTTACTAACGAAGCAGGGGTTAGAAGTTTCGGGTTAACACTCTCTGCTACCGTTGGGGATTTAAATAACGATGGTTGGCCAGACCTCTATATATCTAACGATTTTAGTTCTCCAGATTTTATGTATATAAACAATGGGGAAGGCAGTTTTAGAGAAGTGGTAAAAGATGCTACCTCTCACACTTCATTTTACGGAATGGGTGTAGATATTGCAGATTATAATAACGATGGGCTTCTGGATATTTATCAGGTAGATATGTCTGCTAAGGATAACAGGAGAAAAAAAGCCAATATGGCCAGTATGAACCCCGATTTGTTTTGGGGTACTGTAGAAGCTGGTTTTCACTATCAATACATGCAGAACGTGCTACAAACCAATACGGGAGTTTTTAACAATAACACACCGTTTTTTGCAGATCAATCCCGTATTGCCGGTGCCGCTTCTACAGATTGGAGCTGGGGCCCGCTTTTTGCCGATTTTGATAATGACGGCCACAAAGATCTTTTTGTAACCAACGGCACCCGAAGAGAAATAAACAACAACGATTATTTTAACGAGCTTAAAAACAAGTCGCTTACTAAAGAAGACCGTCTTGAAAAAAGTTTAAATATTCCTTCAGAAAAAATAGACAATTTTATTTTTGAAAATAACGGTGATCTTACCTTCAATATAGCTAATGAAAAATGGGGAATTGTATATGAAGGATTTTCTAACGGAGTAGTTTATGTAGATCTTGACAATGATGGTGATTTGGAAATTATCACCAACAATATAGACGACACAGCTTCTGTTTTTGAAAACCAGAGTTCCACAAAAAATAATTATGTACAAATTAAACTGCAAGGACCCGAGAAAAATAAATTCGGTATAGGCAGCAGGGCGTATGTTACTTCGAACGATACTGAACAGATGCAGGAATTAACTTTGTCCCGTGGCTTCCAGTCTTCTGTAGCCCCTCAACTTCATTTTGGACTTGCGCAGGCAGATCTTATTGACGAAATTAGAATTGAATGGCCAGATGGGAAAGTTGAAATAAGGGAGGATGTTGAAGCAAATCAGTTTCTAAGTTTTAACTACGAAGATGCTTCAGCAATAGAAACTTCTAATGAACTAAAGCCTGAAACCTTATTTTCAACAATAACAGATTCAACTTCATTTCCTAATCATAAGCATATTGAAAATGAGTACGACGATTTTAAAGACGAAGTACTTCTTCCCCATCGCACCTCTACCTTTGGTCCCAGTATCGCGGTTGGAGATTTAAACGGCGATGGTAAAGAAGATTTTATTGTGGGAGGTGCAGCCACTTATGAAGCAGGATTATATTTTTGGACTGAGAACGGCTTTAAAAAGCAAACCAGTGCTGCATTTGAAAAGGATAAAGCTTACGAAGACCTTGACGCCTTAATTTTTGATGCTAACGGAAATGGCCATAACGATATCTATGTAGTTAGTGGAGGCAATGAGTTTGATCCAGATTCTGAAATGCTTCAGGATAGGTTATATATTAATAATGGGAAAGGGAATTTTACAAGAGACTTAAATGCTCTCCCAAAAATGCACGACAGTGGTTCTAAAGTATACAAAGCCGATTTTGATAAAGATGGAAAAGAAGAATTATTGGTTTTGGGAAGATTAGTTCCCGGTAATTATCCAAAACCCGCTAACAGTTATATTTTAAAAAATAACAGCAAAAATGGTAAAGTATCGTTTCAAGATGTTACTCAATCGGTTGCCCCATTTCTTCAATCTTTAGGGATGGCAACCAGTGCAGAAATTGTTGATTTTGACAATGACGGCTGGCAGGATATTATTATAGTGGGAGAATGGATGCCTATTAAAATTTTCAGGAATAATAAAACAGCATTTAAAGATGTTTCTGAAGATATGGGAATTACCGATGATACTGCTGGCTGGTGGTGGAGTATTAAAAAAGGTGATTTTGATAATGACGGGGACCAGGATTTTATAGTAGGGAATCTAGGTGAAAATTATAAATATACAGCCAGCGAAGACGAAACCTTTGACATCTATTTTAAAGATTTTGATGGAAATAATAACAGTGATATTGTTTTAAGCTACTATAATAAAGGAGAAAAATTTCCATTGAGAGGAAGAGAATGCTCCTCCCAACAAATTCCCGGTATAAAAGAGAAGTTTCCAGATTACGAATCTTTTTCAACAGCTACCCTGGAGGATGTATATTCAGAAAAAGAATTGGAGAATTCCCTCCATTACCAGGTAAAATCTTTTTCCAGCATCTATTTAGAAAATGCTGAAGGTAAATTTAAAATTCACAAACTACCAAACGTGGCCCAAATATCTTCAATTAATCAAATTCTTATAAAAGATTATGATAAGGACGGCCATCTTGACGCTTTAATTGCCGGGAACCTTTTCTGGTCTGAAGTGGAAACCACCAGAAGCGATGCCGGGTATGGAATGCTCCTTAAAGGAGATGGAGCCGGTAATTTTAACCCAATTGTACCTTCTAAAAGTGGTTTCTTCGTACCTGGAGATGTGAAAGATATGGCCACCATTGAGGTTGAAAACCAGGAAATTATTATTGCAGTAAAAAACAACAGTCCTATTCAATATATTGAGATGAAAGACCAATAACGTTAATGATGTGATAATAACACTTATAATTATTACATAATCAATGATATAATGAAAAAAAATTACGAAAATTAGAGATTTTTTTTAGAAAACCGATTGCGTAAAATTATTTTTTATTACATTTAAACCGAATTAATAAACTAACTAACAAATAATTATGAAAAACAATTACTTGAAAAGGGGGCTTTTCATTGTAACATTCTTTTGTTTTGGCTTTATTACAGCCCAGCAAACCGTTACGGGAACAGTAAGTGACGAATCCGGTCCTATACCAGGAGTGAACGTCATAGAGCGAGGAACCTCCAACGGTACAACTACAGACTTTGATGGAAATTATAGTATAGAGGTAAGCGAAGGCGCAGTCCTCGTTTTCAGCTATATAAGTTATCAAACCCAGGAAATTGCCGTTAACGATCAAAGCGTTATTGATGTCAACTTAGTCGCCGGGTCAGAATCCCTGGACGATGTTATTGTGGTAGGGTATGGTACTCAAAGTAGAGCAGAAGTTACAGGGGCTATTTCATCTATTGATACAGAGGAGATTAATAGTCTTCCGGTATCTACCGCAGAGCAGGCTTTACAAGGTAGAGCTTCTGGTGTTACCGTAATTAACTCAGGTTCTCCCGGGAACTCACCTGCCGTTAGAATTAGAGGTTTGGCCTCACCTAACAATAACGACCCATTATATGTTATAGACGGTGTTATTGCCGGTGGTTTGGGTAGCTTAAACCCTAATGATATTGAGAACATACAGGTTCTTAAAGATGCTTCTACTACTGCTGTTTATGGTTCTAGAGGTGCAAACGGGGTTGTACTTGTTACTACCAAATCTGGAACGGCTTCACAAAAAGCACAACTAAGTCTTGATACTTATACGGGAGTTCAATTTAATAGTAATCGTTACGATTTGTTAAATAGAGAGCAATACATACAATACGCAAGAGAAGTAACAGATACTGATCCAGAGCGCCTTACCAATCCTGAGTATGCAGACTTTATTGACAATAATACAGACTGGCAGGATGAAATTTTTAGAACTGGGGTGATGAAAAGTATCAACCTTGGACTTTCAGGTGGTAATGAAAACAGTAATTACAGGTTTTCTGGAGGATACCTAAACCAGGAAGGTGCGGTTATAGAAACAGAATTTGAACGTTTTAACTTTAGATCTAATAGTAACTTTAATTTTGGTAAACTTAGTTTTGGTCAAACATTAAACGTAGCTTTCACTTTACAGAATCCTGAAAGAGAAGACGGAGGTAGATCTATAATAGAACACGCAATAAAATCAGCACCATATTTAAGCGTTTATAACCCAGACAATAGAGGTGGTTTCCAGGGACCAAACTCTGCACTAGATGGCCAGGATGCGGCCAACCCGGTTAGAGTTCAAACCATAGGAAGTGCCGAGAATAAAGGACTTACTATTTTAGGTAGCCTTTTTGCTGAATACGAAATAATTGATGGCCTTACTTTTAAGAGCCAGGCAGGTATAGATTATTATAAGTATAATAACAATAATTTTATTCCTTCTTATAACGATGATAGTAATGGCGGAACCCACCAATTTGGTTTTGCTCAAATCACAAAAAACAGTGGTACCAATCAATCGCTTACACTTACCAATAGCTTAAACTACAAATTTGAGGTAGCAGATTTTCACAACTTTGAAGTTTTAGTTTTAGCGGAAGATCAAACTATTGATAGTGAAAGCCTGAATGCAAGTAGCCAGAATCCAATTACAGATGATGTAGAAGAACTATCTCTTAATCAAGCAGGCCTGTCTTCAGCTTCTTCAGAATACAGAAGAGTTGGTTATTTAGGACGATTAAATTACAATTTTGATCAAAAATATCTTTTGTCTGGATCTTATCGTCAAGATGCTTCCAGCCGTTTTGGAGCAAATAACCGTTGGGGTACTTTCTGGTCTGTTTCTGCAGGTTGGAACGTAGCTAAAGAAAGCTTTATGCAAGATACAGACTTTAATAACTTCAAAATTAGAGGTAGTTGGGGTACAACCGGTAATGACCAGATTGGTAACTATCGTTATGCTTCTACACTTGTTACAAGCTTTATTTACCCAATTGGAGGTGCAGCTGTACAGGGTACTACTGCTGAAGGACTTCCTAATCAAAACCTTAAATGGGAGGAAGTCACTATGAAGAACATTGGTTTAGATTTAGGTATGTTTAATAATGCCTTAACTCTATCCCTGGAATATTATAGTAACCAAAGTGATGATCTTCTTTACGAATTACCACTTCCGCTTAGTTTAGGTTACAATGTACCAACTATAGCTTCTAACGTGGGCTCTGTAAAAACAACAGGTTTTGAAGCTGATCTTGGATATAACGATTACGAAGGTGAATTTACCTGGTCTGCCAATTTAAACCTGGGAACCAGTAAAAACGAAGTTCTTTCTATAGGTAGTCTGGATCAGGTTCAAGGAGGATTCTTCGAGAATGAATATCTTACAAGAATTGCTCCGGGAGAACCATTATTCCATTTCTATGGCTTAAAAACCGATGGTATCTACCAGAATCAAGCAGAAGTAGATGAGGTATTCACTGCAAATCCAGATCAAACAGCTGTGCAACCGGGAGATATTCGCTTTTTAGATCTTAACGGAGACGGAGATATTACTGCTGCAGATAAAACTGTAATAGGAAATCCATATCCAACACTTACAATGGGACTTAATTTAAGTGCTCAGTATAAGAACTTTGATGTTTCAATGTTTATTCAGGGTGCGTATGGTCACGAAATTTATAATACTAACTTATATGACCTTGAAGGAATGCCAAGACTATTTAATAGCGGTGTAGCTGTTTTAAATAGATGGACAGGAGAAGGAACTTCAAATACGATACCACGTGCTTTAGGAGCTCCACAGAACCTAAATGCTTCAGATCGTTTTATAGAAGATGGATCTTATACCAGGCTTAAGAATTTAAATATTGGATATACTTTTGACGAAGATATATTTGGTGAATCTCTTGCCAATTTAAGAATATACATAAGTGGACAAAACCTGATTACCCTAACCGATTATTCCGGACTTGATCCTGAAATTGGTGTTGACAACGTATTACAACAGGGTACGGGAGCTATAGGTATTGATAGAGGTTTATATCCTCAGCCTACTTCATTAACATTTGGTCTACAATTAGGATTTTAAAAAAATACAATTATGAAAAAAATAAGAATAATATTAATGGTCTTTGCCACATTGTTCGTAGTTAACGGATGTGAGGAAGAAGATTTTGAACTATCAAACCCTAGTGGTCTTTCTCCTGAAACCTATTTTAGGACAGAAGCCCAGGTGCAATCAGCAGTGAATGCTGTATATGCCAATACGCAAACTATTGGATTATACACCAGAACTTTGTTCTTTGCAATGGATATTATGTCTCGTGAAGCCCTTGGGAATCCGCAATTAGAAGCAGATAAAAGAGTTTACCAGGAATGGTCTTTTGATGCCAGCCACCCACCAATCGCGTGGTACTGGGATGCCTGTTTTAGAGGAATAAACAAAGCAAATTTTGTAATTGATAATGCAGATAGAATTAATGAAATTCCATTTTCATTATTGAGTGATGAGAAAAAAGCAAGATTTATTGGTGAAGCCAAGTATATGAGAGCTTTTTACTATTTCTTATTGGTAACCCGTTTTGGCGATGTTCCTTTAATTACAACAGTGCCTGAAGATGGTTCTGGTTTTCCACGTACCCCTGCAGATCAGGTTTACGACCAGATAATAACAGACTTAAATGATGCCAGCCAGTCTTTATGGGATAAAGGACGTACTGAAAATGGTAGAGCTACTCAAGGTGCTGCTTTTGCCCTTTTAGGAAAAACACACCTTTACCTTGAAGAATACGATGAGGCTTTAGCTGCTTTTGAAAATATTTACGGGCAATATTCTTTAGAAGACGATTATTTTGCAAACTTTAGAGAAGAAGAAGAATTTGGACCTGAATCAATTTTTGAAATTCAGTATGATGATGATATGGGGAACTCTGCCGTATGGAACTCTAATGCAGCCGGTGAAGATGCTAATGAAGTAACCTTCCGTGGCCAGGAGTATGGTTTTAACGACTGGTTTAACGTATATCCTAATCCTGCTCTTATAGCTGAATACGAAGAAGGTGATATTAGACTTGATGAATCTTTCTATTTCAACGGTGATACTTTTGCAGGTGGTTTAATTGAAGAATTACCTCTGGAAAGAGATGCTGCCTGGAGAAAGTACCAGAATTACTACAAAGATGTAAATGAAGATCAGGCTTCAGGAATAAACATGAAAGTTATTCGCTATGCTGATGTTCTTTTAATGATGGCTGAGGCTGAAAATGCTTCGGGAAATCAAGATGATGCTATAGATTATATTAACGAAGTAAGAGAGAGAGCAGAATTAGCCCCTCTTTCTGACGGTCTTTCTGAGAGCGAAGTGTTTGATGCCATAGTACATGAAAGAATGGTAGAATTAGCCGGCGAACAAGTACGTTTCCCAGATCTTGTAAGATGGGGACTTGCCGCCGATTACCTTTCTGAATTTGGTTTCCAGGCAGGAAAACATGAGATCTGGCCAATTCCTAATGATGAAATATCTGCAAATGATGGTATAAGTCAGGTAGATCAGAATCCAGGATACTAATAAGTATTCAACCTTTAAACTTAAAGCCCTTTCATTTATTTGAAAGGGCTTTTTATATGTAAAATTTCTTCAGAAAATGGAATAGTAAACTACCTCTGCGTATCCTGATGAGCCTCACTAATTTAATTCCCTTAGCAAGCAATGCAACATTGAAATCTCAATTATCAAGTAACTTAATTGGTTGGGAAAGAATTATTAGACCTAGTTTTTCAGCAATAAGGAAAGGAATCTGCATCGTTATAAATAGACTAATTATAAGCACTTACATAAAATTAACCTATTTTTCTTAGCTTAAATTATCAAACAGGGAATTGAAGGAGCCTCAAAGGAATGAAAGTGTAATAATAAGCCTGTTTATTTCAACTGAAAAGTATACCACTATTTCATTTCAAAAGTATACCATTTTAAATTAATTAACAACGGTATCCCTGTTCCCTGGGGGTACCCCCAGGGAACAGGGATACCGGCGGCGCCCGGG
>NZ_JAFLQX010000011.1:0-47049 GCF_017579965.1 Salegentibacter sp. BDJ18 | reverse complement strand
AATATTATTTCCTGTTTTGTATACATGCTTATCATTTTCCGAACGTCTCTAGTTGGACGTTCAAGTTGGTAATAAGTGGTATACTTTTAAATTGAAATGTGGGGTAGTATTATATTAATATATACAAATAAGCCCTTGAAATTTAAATACCTATTTGAGCTTATAAAAAAATCTGGCCGTAAGACCAGATTTTTATATTTCAGTAATGGAACTTTCTAAAACTATTTACTAACACATAAACTATTATTTTTTCGTTTCAGAAAATTATCAGCCTTAGGCAAGTTCTCAGCTTAAATTTATATGAGAGGACAAGTCCGAGTAGCATTTCATTATTGATTATTGAGTAGATCCCGAACGGCATTCACCAGATAGATATAAGATGCGCCAACACTTACTACATATTCATTTTCTCCCCATAAAAACGGCCAATCTTCTTTATTTTCCGGAAAATCTGGTTTTAAAATTAAAACTCCTGGTACTACCCCACCGGCGATAAATGAAAAATCTGCACGGTTCATTCCATAAGCTACTTTCTTAGATTTTGTTCCCACTCCAGAAACAAAGGATATATCAGAATCAGGATGCGTTCCGTAAAGATAATTAAGACCTTTAAAAACTTCCTCCTTATCAATAAGATCGGGAAACGCCTTATGTAAATGGTAATTATTAATTGCATAGGCTACAATTTGACTATTGCCAGCCCAACCCCTTCTGCCAATAGGGACACCATAGGGATTTTCTTTCCTATGCTCAGCGATTTCATTCTTATAGTCCTTTACCTTATTTTTTAACTTCTGCTTAAAATCTTCATCCATATAGGCTAAGATCTTTATAACCCGACCGGCATGAAGGTTAAAGTTTTTATCTATAGTAGGCCACATCTCTTTTATGCGAGTGGCGTACATTTCATCTTTTGTAGAAAGTAATAATTCTACCGCTGCTTTTAATTCTTCCTCTTCTAAAGTGCCGCCGGTAGTATTTCCGTGATGAAAAAGATCTGGCTCTTTTGAGTGCTCTTCTTTCCATACATTTATAGCAGTGTTTATACACTCTTCAGCTAATTCATCATTATATCCTTTAAGAACACGACTGGCAGCCGCTAATGCTGCTATAGAACCATAATTTAAAGGTGTGCTTTTACTTGTAAAGGCCCATCTGTCATCAAATTTTCCACTTTTGTATCCATCAGTTTCCAGAGGATCCATTTCTTTATCATAAATCAGGTTATCTGTCATAGTTAGACCGTCTCCCAAATGGGTATACTGAGAAATATCGGGCACGATAATACCGGGAATCGCCCTTCCTAAAGCACGGTGCTGCGCAATTAACCCCAGGGTCCCGTGTTCAATATGCTGAAGCATATCTGGTTTTCCATCTGGGTTATGTAGATCTACATATTTAGCATCGTAATCTACCAGGGTCTGGTCTCGTTGTAAATTAAAATCTTCATACGCGTGAGCAAGATGAGAAACTACATAATATTGGGTTTGAGTTCTAATATCATAATCTCCGGCATCATACCACCCACCAATATTAAGTCCCGGTATGTGTTCCCCCGGTTCATATTCGGTATCTGTTGTGGGACCCTGGGCATAAAGATCAAAATGCTCATGATTAACGGGTGCCTGCAGCGCATCATCAAGGTGGGAAGCGCCATGCCAAACCCTATAAGCTTCGTTTACCAACATATGATCCATTTGCACCGGGAAAAAAACATCATTCGTGGGATGCCAGGCTTTTTCATACACATCTTCATTAATTTTAAAAGGTGCCGTAGTTTCGGCTTTATAAGAGATAACATATAAGCCTTCTTCTTTTACTTCAGAAAAATCGAAATATAAATACTCATACCTGGTATATTGCCCCCAATTAGATAAGGCAGCTGTATGTTTTTCCACCTTTTCTCCCATTTCATTTAACTTATAAAGCGTGGCCTCGGAAGCAGGAGAATCATTTTTATCTAACTCAATAACCGCAACTTTTTCCTGATTAGGGTGATAGCCAACCTGCGAATGACCAATAACCGGGTTACGCGTCCAGCCTGGGGTAGAATTTACATTTAAACGCCATTGTAGAACCTTACCGGTTTTATTTTCAGGAAGTAAACTTCTAACAACAAACCAACCATTCTGGGCTTTATCTCTCCCATCGTGAAGCCTTAATTCTGCTTCATCTGAAATAATTGTAATTTTTCGTTTAGGATCTCCGGGCGCAACTACCAGGGTTTTTCCTTCAGCAAAAGGTTTCGGTGCCGTATATCCTGAAGTATCTTTGTCCATGCTACTGTGCGGGTATAGGGGAAAATTACCTCCTTCACCGTCCATATAATAAGTTTTCTCAGCATAGGCCGAGGGTATAAATTCCAGATTAAACCCGGCCTTTCCCTGTAATTCTTCGGGAATTGGCTCATCTAAGTGTACACTTAAAATCACTTCATCTTCATCTCGTTCTGCCCGTATCATATATTCAAAATCGTAATCGGGATATTTTTCATACGTATCAATACGATTATTTCCCCTGTCTACTTCCCTTCTAACAAAGGTGGGAATCGCATCCCATTGTTCTGGGGTGGCGTGTAACCTCACATCACCATTAGTGACTGTTCTCACTCCATGATGAATTACTTCTATCCCACTTATTTTTGAATCACTAAATAACCCATCATACCAATTACTAAATGCCAAAATGTTTACCCCGGGTTTTTCAAAATACTCTTCTTCATTAAGCGTTAACGGCGAAGTTTGGGCAAAGACACTACCCATCATTAAAAAAATGCCGAGACAAACGGCCTTAACCCCGTACTTTTGAAAGAGATAAGTATTTTTTAAATAAAGTTTTTGTGTAATATTCTTCATAATTCTTATTGGTTTTAAAAGCTTTTATAGGTTAATATTTAAAAAAGGAAACCTCTACAAACTGCTTACACCACTCAAATCAATCGGTTGCGTAATGCAGTTAAAAAAATCCCGGAAAAAGCATCAACTATATTTCACGCCAAATTTTAAGGGAAAAATTCCTGTTTTTATAATATAGAATACTGAAAAACAGTATTATTTCTTAAAAATATACCTTTCTATTCAGCAAAGCAAGAAATCCTAAAACTGAATTCTAAATAGTTTGGGTTTTAGATGAAGAAATAAGCGAAAAAAAAGACGATGTATGCTGAAAATAATTTCCGCAGGGAATTCGATTGCGAAAATACAATTAAACCAAAATTCAGGTGGTGCTAATCTTACCAAAAACCTCCAGATTCATTGATTTGCTCCAAAGCTTCTCTGGCTGTGGTTACAGGAAACTTACATACGTGATCTTTACAAACATAAATGGTGGTTTGCCCTTCAATAAATTTGCCTTTCAATAACTCTAAATTTCCTTCTTTTTCCCCGCCCATTAACAGGACATTCGGGAGATAATTATGATTGATTTCTTTTTTCACCCTGTGGGCCTCTTTTCCTACTATGGCTACCTCAAATGGAGGTTTTACCAGGAGTGCTTCAACTATAGCCCAATTTGCATAGAAATCTGGATATTCCTTTAAATCCTTTTGAACATTTAATAACATTTGTTCTGCCAGAGCTTTGTTTTCGCTATCGTAAAAATAATGCCCCAGGATTAAGAGGTTTTTCGCCATTTCTGAATTAGATGAAGGAATAACGTTATCCAGAATTTCTTTTTGCCGTGTAATTAGACCCGAATGGTCATCATGGGTATAGAAAAACATTCCGGAAGAAGCGTCGAAAAAATGCTCTTTGGTATAATTTGTAAGATCTTGCGCCTGGTACAGCCACTTTTCATTTAATGTAGCCTGATAAAGATCGATAAATGCTGAAATTACAAAGGCATAATCATCTAAAAAACCAGGAATGCTGGTTTTTCCGTCTTTATAATTTCTGGTTAAAGCACCATTTTCAGCAATAACATTTTCATTTAGGAAACGGGCATTTTTTACTGCAGCCTCTAAAAATCGTTTTTCATCAAAAGTCTTATAGGCATTCAGATAAGCCTTTATCATTAATGCATTCCAGGAAGTAAGTACTTTATCATCAAGGGCAGGTAAGGTTCTCTTTTGCCTTTCACTCAACATTTTTTTTCTTCCTTCAGAAAGTATTTCTTTTAATTCTTTAACCGACAGGGACTTTTCTTCAGCAAAAGCTTTATCAGATTTTTCCCTGTGCAAGATATTTTTTTCATCTTCCCAATTACCGTTTTCTTTCACATTGTAATAGGCTTTAAAAATGGAAGAATCTCCCCCTAAATGTTCATCAATTTCATCGGCGGTCCAAACGTAAAATTTCCCTTCTTCCCCATCGGTATCAGCGTCTAGCGAGGAATAGAACGCTCCATTTTTAGCGGTAAGTTCACGGTCTACAAATTCAAGACTTTCGTAAACTACATCCTTATACAGCGGATTCCTGGTTTTTTGCCAGGCCTGGGAATAAAGCCCAATGAGTTGGGCATTATCGTAAAGCATTTTTTCAAAGTGAGGTGCAAACCAATCTTCATCTGTAGAATATCTGGCAAAACCACCACCAAGCTGATCGTAAACACCCCCATAAGCAATATTTTTTAGGGTAACATCTACAGCTTCCAGTGCACTGGGATCGTTGGTTAAATAATTATAATGAAGTAAAAATTTCCATAGAACCGGCACCGGGAATTTCTGGGTTTCAATTTTACCACCTTTTTCAAAATCTATCTTAGACCTTAATTGAGCATATACCGTTTCAAGTTCGTCTAAAGAAAAAGCTTTCTCTTTATTAACAATGGGCATTTGCTCTAAAGTTTGAATGCCATCGGTTATTTTCTCGGCTTGTTCAACTATGGCTTCAGGATCTTCTTTATTGAGTTTTACAAAATGCTTAAGAATTTTTAACCAGTCTTCCTTGGGATAATATGTACCCGCATAAAATGGCTTCCCATCTGGCAGTGCTAAAACATTTAATGGCCAGCCTCCGCTACCCGTCATGAGCTGTGCAGCATTCATATATAAATTGTCTACATCTGGCCGCTCTTCCCTGTCTACTTTTACCGAAATAAAATTCTCGTTCATAAGTTCGGCCACCTCGGGGTCTTCAAAACTTTCCTCTTCCATTACATGGCACCAATGGCAGGCGGCGTAACCAATGCTAATTACCAGTAATTTATTTTCTTTCTTAGCTTTATTTATAGTTTCCTCGCTCCAGGGATGCCAGTTAACAGGATTATGGGCGTGCTGCAATAAATAAGGACTGCTCTCATTCACAAGCATATTGGTAAACTCGTGCTCTTCAGGTTCTTTATCTAATTGATTTTCACTCGAGGAATTATTTTTAGCTTCATCTACACAAGATATGGAAAGAAAAATAGCCAGAAATATACTGGCGAGGGAAGACAATTTCATGTTCTTATTATTAAATCTTTGTAAGATAACTTCCTAATCGAACTTTTCAAATAAAACCTTCAATTTTTCGAAAAACTACCTATAAAAAAGCCTGCCGACGTTTGGTCGGCAGGCTATATTAGCTATAAAGTTTTTAACTAGTTTAGCGTAGCTTCTACCCTACCGCATTTTAACATTTTATCTCCGTAGTAGGGGTTAAAAATATCTTTGGAATTAGAATACCAGTAATCTCCTTTTCCTTCAAACGCCATTGGGCAATATTGCTTATAAATTTCGCCCGATTCTAATGCATCCTGCAAAACAGGTTCCATAGCGGTAGTAAGTTTAGAAAAATCTTCCCGTTGTGTATTTACATTATCACTTTCGGCAATTTTCGTTGCAGCAGAAGCTATTTCTTTATTGTCCCCTGCTATTTCAGCAAGTTCTGCAGCTTTTTCGCTCGCAGTTTCAGCATCTGTATTTACAAAAGCATCCTTAATTTCTACATATAAATTATAAATTTCGGCAGTATTTTCATTCTTAAATTCAGCATTTAATGCTTCTCCTTCATAAGTATCCATGCTGGCCTGCTCGTCACCCTGGTGCATTTCATTTTGCATAGGCTCTGCCGGTTCATTCTTCTTTTCTTCGGCATCGCGGCAAGAGTTTAGTGATATTGCTACTGCTACCAGGCTAAGCATCATTAAGTTTCTTAGATTTTTTTTCATCGTTTCTGTTTTTAATTTAATTTGTAATTATTCTTATTTAATTCTTTTTTGAATTTTTCTTATTGAAGGTGAAGAAATATACCAGAGTACAAAACCACTCAAGACTGTAATTAGTCCCATCAAAGAGAAAATTCGAAGTACAAGATTATTAAAATCATCCCGCCCTTCATAATCCATCGTGTGGGTCATCCAGAGAAAATCAAACCAGCGCCAATCTCTATGGCGAACTGATTTAAATGCAGCGTCATTTACCGAAATATAAGCTTTAAGATTGGCAGGATCTTTATATGAAATAACATACGCCGGTAAATTTCCACCTCTATATTCATGGTGATTTCCGGTTTCATTAATCAATTTAATTCCCGAAACTTCTAAATCTTCACGCATATACTTTTTGGCAATTTTCAAGGCTTCTTCCCTGGTAATTCCCCGCTTCTCTTCCCCCGTTTCAGGGTTTATTAGAATCTCTTCATTAACTAAATAAAATGCTTTGCCGCCAATATCTTTAAGCTCTAAAGAACTTATAGGGCCATCAAATATTGCGCCCGGTCCCTCCAGATTGGAAAAAGATGGATTTTCAACTACCTCCTTTTTAAAATGATCGCCATGAATCTCATCAAGATCTGTCCAGCTAAAATACATCCCACTAACAGTCCACATAATGAACTGAATTCCTATAAAAAGTCCCAGGTATCTGTGGGCCTGTCTTATTTTTCGAGCTGTTTTTCGCTTAACCACTTCAAGACTTTTAATTCAACAAACTTATATAAATTTATTATTCTGATTACTCTTTAATACCTTTCACTTATTGGTTCTTAATCTTCAATTACACCGGTTACTTCCCCGCAACTTAGCATCGCACTCCCGTAATAAGGATTCCTAATCTCTTCTGAAAGGCTTAACCAATCTGCACCCTTATCATTATTGGCCATTGGGCAATGCTGAATATAAATTTGCCCACTAAAAGGTTTTAAACTTTTTGCCATCCTGATTATTTCTGCGGAAAAATCAATAAAACCGGTTCTTAATGCTGAAATATCTTCGGAAGCTTTCATGGCAGATAGTTTCGCCTGAAGCCGCGTTTTATAATTTTCTACAGCATCTGCCGCTGAAGCCTGAATAGCCGAAACATCTACAGCTTCAATTTTACTTTCCACTGTCTTCAAATGCTTTTTTGCGGCTTCAAAATCATCTTCTACCAGGGCATTTTTTAATGCCAAATAAGAATTAAATACCTCCTGAATTTCACTCTTCCCGGCTACAGATAATTCTATCTCTTCAATATCGCCTGCACTATTTTCCTCCGGATTCATCATACTTGGTTTTCCGGCTAATTGCACCGCCGCATCTACGGTAAAAGTACCATTTACCACAATTTCCTCGCCTGCACTTAAACCTTTTTCCACAACATAAGAATCCCCTAAAGAAGAACCTAAAACCACTTCCCGATGTTTAAATCCGGCACCGTTTTCCACATTTTCCTTCACATATACCACAGAACGTTTCCCCGTCCACAAAACTGCAGATTGTGGAATTACAATTTCTTCGTTTTCGGTACTAAGGTTATTTTCTATAATTCCTGTTGCAAACATTCCTGGTTTAATTCGTCTATTCTCATTCTCAATTTCTACCCGGGCAGTAGCCACACGGGTATTATTATTTAGCAACGGGTCTACAAACTTTACCTCACCCTCAAAGGTTTCTCCGGGAATTGATTGTATAGTATATTTTATGGTGCTACCTTCTTTAATCCAGGACATATTGCTCTCGTAAACATCAAAAAGCACCCAAAGTTTATCAAGATTAGCGATTTTATAAATAGGCATTCCCCTTTCCAAATAATCACCCTGTTCAGCCATAAGTTCGGTCACTACGCCACCAACATCGGCAGTAATTGAAAACCTCTCCATAGCCTCACCTCTACTCAACATATTATTAATTTGCGCCTCACTAATTTTCCAGTTTCTAAGCTTTTGTTTTGCGGCTTCAAAAAGTTCTGGCTGACTTTCCTTTATCTCGGCTGCCTGTAATAATTCTTCCTGGGCAGTTACCAAATCTGGCGAATAGACGCTGGCCAAAACCTGCCCACGATTCACTTTTTCACCGGTAAAATTCACGCGCAATTGCTCAATTCTCCCAGGAATATGGGTAGATTGAGTGTAAGTGTTTCGTTCGTCTACCTCAACTTTTCCGTTAAGTCTAATTTCTTTTGAAGTTTCACCGGCTCCAACCAGCATGGTTTCTACATTTGCAAGTTTCAGCGCATTCTCACTCATCACAAACATGTCTGAATCCAGTTCGTTTTCATCTTCTGAAACGGGAATAAGATCCATTCCACAAATTGGGCAATCTCCCGGTTCATTTTGTCGTACCGAAGGGTGCATAGAACAGGTCCAGGTTTGATTTTCGCTCATTTCAGAGTGATCGTGCTCTTCAGCTTCTTCAGCATCATTCCCTCCACCAAAAAGCAGGTATCCGAATAAAAGTCCCAGGATAAGAATCCCGGCAGCTTTCCATATATTATTAATTCGTTTCATCGTAATTTTCAGTTTTAGCTGATAAATAATCCATTTTTGCCTGAGCCGTAAATCCGGTTTTCAAAGCCTCTATTTGCTGAGTTTTCAGCATTAAAATATCCTGATTCATTTGAAGCACTTCTTCAAAATCGCCATCGTTATTACTAAAAGCCGAAACCAAAAGCTTATTTGCCTGGTTAGAACTTTCAATTTGCCGTTCGTAGAGTTTAAGAAGTTTGGCAGCTTTATTTAAATCGTAGACCGTTTGCTCAAATTCACTTAGCAACTGGTTCTCTCTCGCTTCTTTATTTTGAATAGCGGCTTCCTGCATTAATTCGGCTTCTTTTTCTGCGGCTTTATATTTTTTTCTGAAAATCGGTAAACTCACCGAAAACATAGGCATTATCGCATCTTGCCCGTTCATTGGCGGATTTGCATCTGTTCGTTTTGAAATAATCGAATAATCCACGCCAATCCCGAAATTAGGTAAGCCCGATTTTTGAGCTGTTTCTGCACGACTTTCGTAGGCCTCCCGCTCCCTATCGAATTTGGTAAGTTCTGGATGCATTTTAAAAGCTTCTTCAGGACTAATTATTTCATTTTGTATTTCAGGATTAAAAATCAGGGTATCCTGAATTGCAACATCGGCTTGCCGATCTCTATTCAGTAAAAGATTAAACTGCTTTTTTAAACTTTCCAGTTGTTCTTTTTCAAGCTCTATTTCTGTTAAGGCTTCGTCGCGTTTGATATCTACCCGAACAACATTTACCATTTTTGAACTTCCGCTTCTAAACTTACTGAGGGAAAGCTCCCTATATGAATCCAAAATGTCAAGATTTTCCTCTTTTAGAGCAATAGTTTTCTCAATAGCAAAAAGCTCAGCATATGCTTTTTTTATTTCGAAAAATAAGTCGGCTCGCATTGCCAAATACTCCTGAAATCTTGCTTCTGCCAGTAAATCTGCTGCTTCTTTTTTTGTTTTTAAAGTTCCAAACCAGGGAAACATTTGCATAAGGCTAAACCGGGCCTCCTGGGCGCCCAGACGGGTTTCTACCATTCTACCAAATGCGCTAACCGTTAATGTGGGATCTGGTAAAGACGAAACTTGCGGCGATTGCTGTAGTGCGGCTTCAAATTGCGTATAGGCCGATTGTAGCTTTGGGTTATTTTCGGCAGCGATTTGGAGATAATCTTCCAAATCCTGGGCAAGCCCCCCTACCCCCCAAAGGGGGAGTAAAAGCAAGGTAAAAATTATATGTTTCGCGTTTATTTTCATTATTATATTTTAAATCAAACCTTAGGGTTATCAGTTTCTAAACCCTCCCCCCTTTGGGGGAGTTGGAGGGGGCTTCTTTCTTTTCCCTCCAAATAGCCTGTAAAACCGGTACTACGAAAATTGTCATAATTTGAATCAACATCCCACCTACAATTGGAATGGCCATTGGCACCATAATATCAGATCCTTTTCCGGTTGAAGTCAGTACCGGAAAAAGCGCAATGATTGTTACTGCCGTGGTCATCATTGCAGGGCGTACCCGTTTTAAACCGGCCTCCATCACCGCTTCCCGAACTTCTGAAACTGTTTTTGGATTTTTTCGTTCAAAAACCTGGTGAATGTATGTTCCCATTAAAACGCCATCATCGGTAGCGATCCCAAACAGAGCGATAAATCCTACCCAAACTGCTACGCTTAAATTCACCTCCTGCATTTGAAAAAGGTTACGCATATTGGTGCCGAACATATCAAAATCCATAAACCAGCCCTGCCCATAAAGCCAAATCATAATAAAACCACCTGCAAACGCCACAAATACGCCTGAAAAGTGAATTGTGGATGCAATAATGCTCTTAAATTGAAAATATAGTAGGAGGAAAATGATAATCAAACAGATAGGAATTAATATTGCGAGGCGTTTTACAGCCCGTACCTGATTTTCATAATTTCCGGAGAATTTATAACTAACTCCTTGCGGCACCTGCAATTCACCGGCATCAATTTTATCCTGAATATGCTGCTGTGCATCGTTTACTACGTTTACTTCAGCAAAGCCATCGCGTTTATCAAAGAGTACGTACCCCGTTAAAAAAGTTTCTTCACTTTTTATCATTTGCGGCCCACGCTCATATTTAAGTTCAGCGAGTTCTCTTAACGGAATTTGAGCCCCATTTGAAGTGGGAATAAGAATATTCTTAATACTTTCAGGATCGTTTCTTAATTCGCGGGGATATCTCACCCTAACCGGAAATCGCTCCCGGCCTTCTACCGTAGAAGTAATTTCCATTCCGCCAATAGCAGTTTCAATGGTCTGCTGTACATCTTCAATACTAAGTCCGTAGCGAGCAATCGCATCTCTGTCAATATCGATCTCGAGATAAGGTTTTCCTACAACCCGATCAGCAAAAACGGCTTCAGATTTTACTGAAGGCACTTCTTTTAGCAATTCTTCCAGTTTCATTCCAAAATCTTGAATGATTCGAAGATCGGGACCGTAAACCTTAATTCCCATTGGCGCCCGCATCCCGGTTTGCAACATTACCAAACGGGTTTCTATGGGTTGTAATTTTGGCGCCGAAGTTACCCCGGGAAGTTTTGTTCGCCTGGTAATTTCATTCCAAATATCGTCTGGACTGTTAATATGTTCGCGCCAATTTCGGTAGAATTTTCCATCTTCATCTTCAATTAAATTTGAAGCGATTACATCTCTTTGAATAGCTTCAGCATTAGTTAACGTGTCCCCTGATTTGAGAATAAAACGGTTTTCATCATCAACTTTAAATCGTTGCATCGATCCGTCTTCTGCATGAATATATTCCGGTTTATAATTAATGATATTTTCAAACATAGAAATTGGGGCAGGATCCAGAGCGGTTTCTGCCCTTCCTAATTTCCCAACAGCAACCTCAACTTCAGGAATACCGGTTACCGCCATATCCAATTGTTTCAGGGTTTTGGTGGTTTCCTCCATCCCTGCGTGTGGCATAGTGGTGGGCATCAATAAAAAGCTACCTTCGCTTAACGAGGGCATAAATTCTTTTCCAACACCGGGAAAAGAATGCGTTAGCCCACTCCAAACCTGGGTGGTTCTCACATTCCATCCCACTTTATCAAATCCGTTGGCTACAAAACCGAATAATTTTGGAAAACCAAACCAGATCATCGCACCAAAAAATATAGTGATAATGGGGAGTGTGAGGAATTTCGCCTTATTAGTTAAACACCAGTTTAAGATAGGTTCGTAGTATTTTACGACCATCATTAACACTATCAAAGTGATACTTAACAACAGGATTACAAAAATATAATTGGCGAACGCCGATTTCTGAAAGCCAAGTGGCATCCACTCTTCCGCAAGAAAGAATATAGTAACCGCCAGGATTAAACCCGGAATTACCAAATTGGTATATTTTCCGAAAAAATGCGGGTTCCTGTCTTCAACAATTTTTACGATCCCGATAAGCGTTAAAGCTAAAGGCAACCAAAAACTAAAAATAATGGCTAAAGCGATTCCTGAAATGATTAACACAATATTCCAGGTTTGCTGGGTTTTCTTTTTATCAATTTTAATATTGAAAAAGAAATACGATAACATGGGCAGTACAAAAACCCCAATAAGGAAAGCCGCTACCAATGCAAAGGTTTTAGTAAAAGCCAGGGGACGAAATAATTTACCCTCGGCGTTTTCCATAAAGAAAACCGGGATAAAACTTACAATCGTGGTGGCGAGTGCTGTTGTAACCGCCGGGGCTACTTCAGCAGTTGCTTTGTAAATTACACCGGCAAGTTTATTTCCGCGGAGATTTTTATTTTCAGGCATTTCCAGCCAGCGAATAGTGTTTTCAACAAAAACAATCCCAACATCTACCATCACTCCAATGGCAATAGCAATTCCTGAAAGTGCTACCACATTGGCATCTACCCCAAAATAGCGCATCGCAATAAACGTCATAAGCACCGCAACCGGCAATAAACTGGATATTAAAATAGAAGCCCTTAGGTTTAAGACAAGTACTATAATTACGATAATACTAATAAGCACCTCGTGGGAAAGTGCTCGCTCCAGGGTGTTTATAGTTTCGTTAATCAGTTGTGTTCTATCGTAAAAAGGGACGATAGTTAACTGACTTTCGGTACCATCAGAAAGCGTTTTAGATGGTAATCCGGTAGATATTTCTTGAATTTTATCTTTAGTATTTTGAATTACCGCCAGGGGATTTGAGCCATACCTTGCTACTACCACACCACCAACAACTTCAGCTCCTCCCTTATCTAAAACTCCGCGGCGTTCGGCAGGACCTAAACTTACCCGGCCTAGGTCCTTAATAAGTACCGGCGTGTTATCATTTGCGGCTACAACAGTATTTTCAATATCTTCAATAGATTCAATATAACCGAGCCCGCGTACCAGGTATTCCACTTTGTTTACCTCTAAAGTTTTCGCCCCGGCATCGCGGTTAGAATTCTTTACCGCCATCCTTACCTGGTTGATGCCAATTCCGTAGGCTTTAAGCGCATCGGGATTTACATCAATTTGATATTCCTGTACAAAACCACCAATAGAAGCAACTTCTGAAACTCCTTTTGCGCCGCTTAGTCCAAGTTTCACATAATAATCCTGAACTTTACGTAATTCGTGAAGGTCCCAGCCACCGGTAACATTTCCATCTTTATCGCGACCTTCTAAAGTGTACCAAAAAACCTGGCCTAAACCTGTAGCATCAGGACCTAAAGTAGGCTGAACATCATCGGGTAATAAACCTGCAGGAAGAGAATTCAACTTCTCTAACACCCGGCTTCTGGACCAGTAAAACTCTACATCTTCTTCAAAAATGATATAAATACTGGAAAAACCAAACATGGAAGAACTACGAATAGATTTCACTCCCGGAATTCCCAAAAGTGAACTGGTAAGCGGATAAGTAATTTGATCTTCTATATCCTGGGGGGAACGCCCGGGCCAATCGGTAAAAACAATTTGTTGATTTTCTCCAATATCGGGAATAGCATCTACCGGAACTGGATCACTGGGCAGAAATCCAGTGTCCCAATTAAAAGGCGCAGTTACCAAGCCCCAGCCGATTAGAAATACTAAAAGCAGGACAGAAACCAGTCGGTTATAAAGAAAATATTTTATAATCTTATTGAACATGAATGTGGATATACATTAATAAAACAACTAAGCGCTGTAAACAAAATGAGAAATAGCCCAAAATGAAACTGTAAACGTCATTATGACACCGATGTTTATCGGGTGATCTAATCTGCTGATATTAACAGATTGCGTCGTGCCTCGCAATGACGATTTTATCATTTTGAAACAGGATGACATTTACAAAAATGTATATCAAATAAGGAAAACCTGGTCTTCAAGATGTATGTCTTTGACCAGAAGTGGTGGAGAATAATCTTTAAAAGGAATATTTTCTTTTGAAAAATCTTCAAAAATAAAAATGTAGGAATAAGCAAAGCCTGTGAGGAAAAGCTGTTGATTTAGGTCTAGCGAATCAAACTGGTGTTTTAACTCGTCCTGGCCTTCTACCGCAATTTTCTCATTGGTACAGCAGGAATCTTCAGATGAAGTTTCCATTTCCATCCCGCAGGTTATGGCTTCAGAAAAAATTGCTTTATCTACTAAAAAGCTTCCACAGAAATGTTTATCAACCGTAAAAGAAAAGGTTGAAAACAGCACTAAAAATGCCATTGCTATAGAAATGCTATGTTGAAAAGCTTTTTTCATCAGCTACAAAAATAGGTAAAATTTTGAAATAAAGCCTTTTCAGATCTTTGGGAATAACTTTTAAGATTATGAGTTTTCCCATTTTTTTAATCTGTAATAATAAAAAGCAGGCAGTAAAATAAGGATAAATACAGGGTGAATTAAAAATCGGCGTACATAAAATAAACCCATTACATTTTCTGAATTCAAATTAAAATAAAGTACGCTAAAAGTTGCTAGACCAATTCCAAAAAGTAAGATGAAAAGCAAGGCGGCAAATTTCACGATATTTTTTTCGCGAAAACTAACAAAAAGAATTATCAGGGAAATTGCAGTATTCAGCCAAAACCGTAAACTAAGGTTAAGCAATAATTTAGGAAAGTTAATTTGAGGAACTTCCATTGCCAAATGCCCGCCATATCGGTAAAAATCTATTAGCGGATCGTAAAATAACTGATGCTCAAAAAACCTCACCAAAACCAGCAAAATAACTAAAACCCCAATGCCTGATAGCCGTAAAAATTGTTTCATAATTTCTTTTTTTGGCTATAAATACGCACCCAGATAACCCAAAGTAAAAATACGGTGCCGTAGATAATTAATGGGAATATAATGCTGTGCAGAAATTCGGTATGTTGCGGATACTCGTAAATTCCCACAGCGAGAATAGCAATTCTAATAATATTCATTGCATAAATTATTACACTACCCGCTAAAAGATAAAGTAGTGTGAGTTTCAATCGGCCAAAAAAGGAAAGTACAAAAGCGATAAATAAAATAATGATACTAATTGCATTGCAGCCTTCCACGATTCTGGCCAGGTAAACTTCATTCACAATAAGTTTCATAGAGAGTTCTGACTGGTGCGGTAAAATTTGCGCATTATAACCAAAACTACTAATTAAGGTTTCACTTTGTTTTGCAACCAGATGGGTAATGTAATCTGGAAAATAAATAGGCGACCTAAAGAATTCTAAATAAAGGTTATAAATAAGGGTGAGCACCAGGTAACTCCCCAAAAACATAAAAATGAAACGAAGAACCGATTTATATTTAATGAATAACCTGATCAATTTTAGAGAGGGTTTTTAACAAATTTATATAAATAAGAGCCTGTGCTTGCTATAATTTTTGAATACTTTTGCACCAAAATATCAACTATGCCATTTCAGAAATTAAAACCAGAAATTAAAACTATTCTTGAAAACGATAATCTTTCGGTAGATCACCGATTGTCGCAGGTTTGTGAGGTTTTAAAAGAAAATATCCCATATTACGATTGGGTAGGTTTTTATTTTAAAAATGGCGATAAAGAGGAATTGAAATTGCGTTCTTTCGCAGGCGAACCTACAGACCATACTATTATTCCTTTTGGAAAAGGGATTTGCGGGCAGGTAGCGGTTTCTAATAAAAACTTTGTAGTGCCAGACGTAAAAGCACAAACTAATTATATAGCCTGTAGCATTAACGTGAAAGCTGAAATTGTTGTACCGCTTTTCTTAAACGGCGAGAACATTGGCCAAATTGATATAGATTCTCACACTCCAGATCCTTTTTCTAAGGAAGATGAAGAGTTTTTGGAATGGGTTAATGAAAAGGTAGCTAAAATCTTGAAAGCATAAAAAAGAGAAAAAGAATAGAGATAAGAGAGAAAAGATAAAGTCCAATAGGTAAAAAATCTTTATTCTATACTCTATTTTCTATGCTCTTGAATTTTACATTCCTGTCCTAATCGCTTCCACAGGATCTAATTTTGAAGCCGAAATTGCCGGAATTATTCCTGAAATTAACCCGATTACTGCTGAAACTGCAAAGCCAACAAACATATTCCAGGAAGAAAGTACAAACTCAAAGTCGCCGGTAAATTGCGAAGCCGCGATAGAACCCAACCAAACCAATCCCAGTCCTACGAGGCCACCAATAACAGCCAGGATTACCGCTTCAAATAAAAATTGAAAGAGAATAAATTTATTTTTGGCTCCCAAAGATTTCTGAATTCCAATTAAATTGGTTCGCTCTTTTACGCTTACAAACATAATATTGGCTATTCCAAAACCGCCCACCAGTAATGAAAATCCGCTAATTATTAATCCTATAAAATTCAGCTGACCGGTAATATTATCTATTAAATCGGCAAAACCCTGAAGTTGATTTATAAAAAAGTTATTGATATCGCCAGGTTTTATTCCGCGGTAATTTCTAAGCTGTTGTTCTAAAACTGCCATATATTCGGCATTATCAACATCATCTTCTGGCTTTAAAATTAATTGCGGAAAAACACCCTTATTATTATCTCCATAAACTCTTCTCACAATATTTGCAGGAACGAACACCTGGCCATCCCTGGAGCCACCAAATAAGCTAGCCCCTTGTTTTTTTAGCACACCAATAACGGTAAGCTTTCTGCCATATAAACGCACTTCCTTACCAAGAGGATTAAGTCCGCCAAAAAGATTATTTGCTATTTCATGCCCTAGCACAATTACCGGAGAACCACTTACTGACTCAGATTCGTTAAAAAACCTACCCTCTTCCAGTTCCAGGGCTTCAATATCGTAATATTCGTGGGTAATAGCGCCAACTCCAACACCGGTACTGGTAACATCCTGGTATTTTATAGATTCATCGGGAACGCCGATGGTAAAACTTATAGATTCGGTATTGGGTAGATTTCGTTTCAGGTATTGATATTCATCGTAAGAAACATCTGGAAACTGCTGGCGTTTCCATTGCGGCACATCGGTAGGGCCAAAAGAAAAACGCATTACCACAATGGTGCTGTTATCTAAAGCGCTTAAACTTCCTTTAATTTCACGTTCTAAAGAATCTACTGCGGCAAGAACGCCTATAATAGAAAAAATTCCAATAGTAACCCCCAGCAAAGAAAGAAATGTTCTTAGCTTATTATTTTTAAGCGCGTTTATCGCAAAATTAAAACTTTCCCTAAGTACGCGTAGATATATCAGCATAATAAATAAAGCTCGGGGACAGAACCACGGAGCATTAAATTGTAAATTAAAACATTCTGCCAGCCGGGCACATATAAATCCCAGGTTATCGAGTAAATAAAGCCCGGATTTTTATGTGCTTAGTGGTATGACGCCCGGGTTTAAATTTCGTTACAAAATTTCTGGATAAATAAAGTAAATGCCTTTTATGTTTTTGGGTTAAATACTTACTTTTGCCACTTTAACAAACACAACACAATGAGCGACTTAAAAAAAGCAAAATCTGCTTTAATATCTGTATTCAGCAAAGAAGGCCTGGAACCTATTGTAAAAAAACTTAACAACCTGGGAATCACCATTTACTCTACCGGTGGCACCGAAAAGTTTATTAAAGATCTTGGAATTGAAGTTGTACCTGTAGAAGATGTAACTTCTTATCCCTCAATTTTAGGCGGAAGGGTGAAAACGCTCCACCCAAAAGTTTTTGGAGGAATTTTGAACAGGCAGGATAATGAAGGTGATGTAAAAGAACTTGCTGAATACGAAATTCCGCAGATAGACATTGTGATTGTAGACCTTTATCCGTTTGAGAAAACCGTAGCATCGGGAGCTTCAGAACAGGATATTATTGAAAAAATAGATATTGGCGGCATTTCGCTTATTCGTGCCGCTGCAAAGAACTTTAAAGATGTGCTTTGTGTTTCTTCGGTAGAAGATTATAAGGATTTTGAAAATTTACTGGACGAAAAAAATGGAGAAACCAGCCTTGCCGATCGTAAACTATTTGCTGGAAAAGCTTTTAATATTTCTTCGCATTATGATACGGCAATTTTCAACTACTTTAATGCTGAAGGTGAAGTAAAAGCTTATAAAACAAGCATTCAAACAGGGAAAGAATTACGATATGGAGAGAACCCACACCAACAAGGAACTTTTTATGGAGATTTTGATGCAATGTTTGAAAAACTGCACGGAAAAGAACTTTCTTACAACAACTTATTAGATGTTGATGCTGCGGTAAACCTCATCAACGAATTTAAAGGCGAAGCACCAACTTTTGCAATATTAAAGCACAATAATGCTTGTGGTTTAGCTCAACGCGACACGGTTCACCAGGCTTATGTAGATGCTTTAGCCGGCGATCCTGTTTCAGCTTTTGGAGGAGTTTTAATTAGTAATGTTGAAATTGATAAAAGTACAGCTGAAGAAATTCATCAATTATTCTGTGAAGTGGTTATTGCCCCTTCATTCTCTAAGGAGGCCGAAGAAATTTTAAAAGGAAAAAAGAACAGAATTTTATTGATTCAGAAAGAGACTGAACTTCCGCAGAAACAGGTTAGAACTTGTTTGAACGGCGTTTTGGTACAGGACAAAGACAATAAAACAGATGCGCTTGAAGATTTAAAAGAGGCTACAAACAATAAACCAACAGATGCCGAGTTATCTGATTTGTTGTTTGCTTCCAAAATATGCAAGCACACAAAATCGAATACCATCGTTTTAGCAAAAAACAAACAATTATGCGCCAGCGGCACCGGGCAAACTTCTCGTGTAGATGCTTTAACACACAGCATAGAGAAAGCGAGATCTTTTAAATTCGATTTAAAAGGAGCGGTTATGGCCAGCGATGCGTTTTTCCCATTTCCAGATTGTGTAGAGATTGCCGGTAACGCTGGAATTTCAGCAGTAATCCAGCCCGGAGGATCTATAAAAGACCAGCTAAGTATAGATTATTGCAACGAAAATAATATAGCTATGGTGATGACGGGAACACGCCATTTTAAACATTAATTTTATTACATTTACCAAACCTCAATACCAAACAAAGCATGGGATTTTTTGACTTTCTCATTGAAGAAATAGCGATAGATTTAGGAACTGCCAACACCCTTATTATTCATAATGATAAAGTGGTGGTAGACAGCCCCTCTATTGTTGCACGAGACCGTACTACGGGAAAAATAACCGCAGTAGGGAAAGAAGCTGCAATGATGCAGGGAAAAACCCATGAAAACATAAAAACCATTCGCCCATTAAAAGATGGGGTAATTGCCGATTTTGATGCCAGTGAGAAAATGCTCACTATGTTCATTAAAGAAATTCCGGCGCTTAAAAAGAAAATGTTTACCCCGGCCCTTAGAATGGTAATCTGTATTCCATCTGGAATTACAGAAGTTGAAATGCGTGCGGTAAAAGAAAGTGCAGAACGTGTAAATGGGAAAGAGGTTTACCTTATTCACGAACCTATGGCCGCTGCCATAGGTATTGGCGTAGATATTATGCAGCCTAAAGGAAATATGATCGTAGATATAGGTGGTGGTACTACCGAAATTGCGGTAATTGCACTTGGCGGGATTGTTTGCGATAAATCGGTTAAAATTGCCGGTGATGTTTTCACTAATGATATTGTTTATTATATGCGTACGCAGCACAACTTATATGTTGGAGAGCGTACGGCCGAAAAAATAAAAATTCAAATTGGCGCAGCGACTGAAGATTTGGAAGTTCCGCCAGAAGAAATGAGTGTTCAGGGACGTGACCTTTTAACAGGAAAACCCAAGCAGGTAAACATCTCTTACCGGGAAATTGCCAAAGCCCTGGATAAGTCTATTTTAAGGATTGAAGACGCGGTAATGGAAACCTTATCTCAAACCCCTCCAGAGCTTGCAGCCGATATTTACAATACCGGTATTTATCTTGCCGGTGGTGGATCTATGCTTAGAGGATTGGATAAAAGGCTATCTCAAAAAACCGATCTTCCGGTTTATATCGCCGAAGATCCATTAAGAGCCGTAGTAAGAGGAACCGGAATATGCTTAAAGACCCTTAATCGTTATAAGGGAATTTTGATAAAGTAGGAGAAGTAGTTTTATGCAGCAAATTTTTAATTTTCTTATTCGGAATAAGAATAATATCCTATTCCTGTTTCTGCTTGCATTAGCTGTATTCTTTACCATTCAAACCCATTCTTTTCATAAAAGTAGTTTTATAAGTTCGGCAAACGTACTTACCGGCGGCATCTATTCCTGGGCCAACGATTTTGACAAGTACATGCATTTAGACGAGTACAACGAGCGCTTAATGGAAGAAAATAAGCAACTGCGTAATGTATTGACCAATTTAAACGATACCATTTCCGTAGAAAATTATACCGATACCACCAGTTTTGATGGCACCTATTATTTTAGAACCGCGAGGGTTATTAATAATAACTACGCCAAGCCCAACAACTTCCTAACCTTAAACCAGGGCAAAGAAGCCGGTATAAAATCTGAATTTGGGGTTATAACAAGCAAAGGAGTAATTGGAATTGTAGACCGTGTGAACAGCAGGTTCTCGCGAGTAATTTCCATATTAAATTCAGATTCTCAAATTAACGCCCAGTTAAACAAAACCAATCACTTTGGGAGTTTGATCTGGGATGGTAAAAATCCTAATATCGTTCAGCTGGTAGATGTGCCACGACAGGCCCCGGTAAAAGAAGGAGATACTATAGTTACTGGGGGAAAATCTTTAATTTTTCCTGAAGGGATCCCTATTGGTAGTGTAGAAAATTTTAAACTGGACCAAAGCCAGAGTTATTACAATATTAATGTTAGGCTTTTTAATGATATGACCAATATTGGTTATGTATATGTAATTGAAAACCTGGACCGGGAAGAAATACTGGAATTAGAGAAGGAAGATGAACAATAGTATTTTAAAAAATATAATCAGGTTTGTAGGATTAGTATTTATACAGGTGCTAATACTTAACAATATTAATTTCCTGGGCTATATAAATCCTTACCTGTATGTATTATTTATTTTACTTTATCCCTTTAATGCAAATCAGAGTTTATTTTTAATACTGTCTTTTTTATTAGGCTTTAGCATAGATCTTTTTGAAGACAGCGGCGGCGTTCATGCGGCAGCTTGTGTGGTTATTGCTTTTATTAGGCCAAATTTGCTTCGATTTTCTTTTGGAATAAGCTATGATCATCAAAATTTAAGGCTTTCCACAACACCCTTTGGAGCCAGATTAAGCTATATTTTTATCAGTATTATAATTCATCATTTTATCTTGTTTTTCTTGGAAATGTTCAGCTTTAGTCATATAATAATAGTCCTCAAAAAAACGTTATTTTCAGGGATCTTCAGTGTTATTACTATTATGCTAAGTCTTATTGTTTTCAGTAAAAAATATAGATGAGAAAATTACTTCTTTACATTATTATTCTTACCACCGGCATTATTTTTCTTGCCCGGTTGTTCTATTTGCAAATAATGGACGATTCTTTTGCGGTAAGATCTCAGGATAATGCTATTGAAGTGGTGTACGATTATCCGCAACGAGGTTATATTTCAGACAGAAATGGGAAGTTGATGGTTTCTAACCAACCTTCTTACGATGTGATGGCCATCCCACGCAATCTTAAACCTTTTGATACTACTGAATTCTGCGAAATTCTAAGTATAGATCCAAAGGAATTAGGGCGCCGTTTAGATAAAGCCAAAATCTACTCTCCTATTCTTCCGTCAGTAATTATTCCACAATTAACAAAATCGGAATACGCTTATTTACAGGAAAAAATGCGAAAATATGAAGGTTTTTATATTCAAAAACGTTCGTTAAGAGATTACCAGGTAGATCATAGCGCCAATGTTTTAGGCTATATCGCGCAGGTAAATCAGAAAAAAGTTAATGAAGATCCGTATTATATTTCTGGTGACCTTATTGGAAGAAGCGGCGTCGAAAAAGTTTATGAAGAATTACTGCGTGGGGAAAAGGGTGTAAAATATATTCAAAAAGATAGGTTCAACAGGGACATTGGCCCTTATAAAGATGGTATTTACGATACACTTCCCACTAAAGGGAAAGATATACATATCACTTTAGATGCCGAATTACAGGCGTATGGCGAAAAACTAATGGAAAATAAACGAGGTGGAATTGTAGCTATAGAGCCGGCAAGTGGCGAAATTCTTTCCCTTGTAACTGCGCCTAATTACGACCCTGCTTTATTAGTTGGCCGAAAAAGATCTCCAAATTACACCAAGCTATATTATGATTCTATCGCACAACCACTTTACGATCGCGGACTTTTAGCAGAATACCCTCCCGGATCTCCTTTTAAAGCTTTAACCGGTTTAATTGGGCTGCAGGAAGGTGTAATAGATACCGAAGACAGGTTTTCCTGCAACAACGGTTATAATTACGGAGCCAGGCGTCCTTTGGGTTGCCATGCTCATCCCAGCCCCCTGGATCTTGTGCCGGGTATCGCAAATTCCTGTAATTCATATTTCGCACAGGTTTATAGAAAAACAATAGAAAAATTTCCCACCCCACAAGAAGGGATTGATACCTGGAATGCACATTTAAAAAGTTTTGGACTTGGTCAGTTTATGGGCAATGACCTTAGTACAGGGAGACCGGGCAAAATTCCTGATGCCGATTATTACAACCGAATTTATAATTATCCAACTTACAAATGGTATTCTACGGCCACAATATCTAATGCCATTGGCCAGGGAGAAGTCTTGATGACTCCAATTCAACTCGCAAATATGACGGCTACTATTGCAAACCGTGGATGGTACTACACTCCCCATATTTTAAAAGCTGTAGAAGGTGATCCTATAAAAGAAGAGAAATTTACAGTAAAAAACATCACAACGGTAGACTCCAAACATTTTGACCCTGTAGTTGAAGGTATGCACCAGGTTTACAAAAACGGTACCGCGAGAAGTTTACAAATCCCCGGGATTGAAATCGCCGGTAAAACAGGTACCGCAGAAAACTTCACAAAAATTGATGGAAAACGCACCCAACTTACAGACCACTCTATTTTTGTCGCTTTTGCACCGGTAGACAATCCAAAGATCGCTATTGCAGTATTTGTGGAAAACGGATATTGGGGAAGCCGTTACGCCGGAAGAATTGCCAGCTTAATGGTTGAAAAATATATTAAAAAAGAAATTACCAGAACAGATATGGAAGACTGGATTTTAAGCCACAGTCTTGAAGAAGAGTACGCAAAACCATTAAGTGGAGAACCTTTTATAATAAATAGGTAAATGAGTAAAAGCGTAGCAGGATTTGATTGGATTACTATATTAATTTACCTTTTATTAGTTGGCTTTGGGTGGGCCAATATTTATTCTGCGTCTCTGGGTTCCGGTAGCCCTATTGATTTTTTTAATATGGATGCTCCTTATAGCAGGCAGGCCCTGTTTATAGCATTGAGCATCTTCCTTATTATTCTAATCCTTTCAATTGAAGCAAAATTTTACCAGCGTTTTTCCAGTGTAATTTATGCCACAAGCCTTTTAAGCCTGGCAGGATTATTTGTTTTTGGAAGCACCATTGCCGGGCAGACTGCATGGTACCAAATTGGCTCAGTTAGTATTCAACCTGCAGAATTTGCAAAAGCAGCCACCGCTTTGGCCGTAGCAAAATATCTAAGTGGTATACAAACCAATATTAAAGATTTTAAGCATCAATTACGAGTATTTTTAATTATTGCCCTGCCAATGATCTTAGTGCTCTTACAGCCCGATGCAGGTAGTGCAATGGTCTATTTTTCATTTGCATTTGCACTGTACAGAGAAGGACTGCATTTTGCTTATTTGTTACTCGGGTTTTTCGCTGCTATTCTATTTGTAGCCACACTGGCATTCGGCCCCTTGTGGGTAATTGGCGGAATATTACTAATTGCAATACTGGTTTATCTTAAAAACCGAAAAAGAAGACCTAACATTTTAAAATATTTATTTTTTGCAGCGGTTGCAGTTGGATTTTCGCTTTCAGTAAATTATGTATTTGAGAACGTGTTTAAACAGCATCACCGGGATAGATTTAATATTGTATTAGGCAAAGAAGTAGATTCTCGTGGTATTGGTTACAATACTAACCAAAGTGAAATTGCAATAGGCAGCGGCGGGTTATTCGGAAAAGGCTGGACAGAAGGAACACAAACCAAAGGCCATTTTGTGCCTGAACAACATACCGATTATATTTTTAGCACCGTAGGGGAAGAATGGGGCTTTTTAGGAAGCACGTTTATTCTTGCCCTGTTTATACTGCTTATGCTGCGTCTACTTTATATGGCAGAGCGGCAACGTTCAACTTTTAACCGGGTTTACGGATATGGAGTAATAGGAATTATTTTTATGCACTTCCTTGTTAATATTGGGATGGTTATAGGCATTTTCCCGACAGTTGGAATTCCCTTACCATTTTTAAGTTATGGAGGTTCAGGACTTTGGGCATTTACAATTCTCCTGTTTATTTTTGTCAAACTGGATTCAGACAGGATGTCTTTCTAATTACAGCGTTCTGCCAGCAATAAAACAGCTGCAACCACCAGAATGATTAGTGGATAAATATATTTTCTTTTCAACATACAGCAAATTTAAACTTTTTAGTAATAAAGTTTACTTCAGAATTTTTCATTTAATCAATTATAGCATAAAAAAAGCGCTTCATTGCTGAAGCGCTTTTACTCTTTTTAGAAGAAAACTAGTCTCTTACTTTCGCTAATTTATCTTCTCTAATATTATTTTTTCGCATATCAGATAGTACGTGAATTGCTTCTTCAACGTAAACATCTCTACTTAGATTCTTATGCCAACGATCTCTTTTTTCTTTTAGAATAGTATCATTTTCAAACATTTTTTCTTCATAGGGTAAAGAAGTAAATGTCAGGTTGGTTTTATAATCATTTATAGAATCAAAGCTCTTTGCCATTTCCTGATTTCTTTCAGCGGTTGCCGCGTATTCTTCAAAATTAAGGGAATGTGCACTATTTTCGCTTTGGTCTTTAATCCATTTAGCGTGTTGTTCAATACGCTTTAACTGCTCATTAGCGTTCATTCGGTCTTTACTATTTGCAATAGTTTTTTCAAAATCTACATAACCATCCCAAACTTCATATTTAGCCGGATCTATCTTATCCCACGGCAAGGGATTATCCTGGTCTTTCTCGCCAATATCTACAAAGCTATAACGATCTGGCACCACAACATCACTTTTCACCCCTTCTAACTGGGTAGAACCACCGTTAACTCTATAAAACTTTTGAGTAGTAAGTTTAAGTGCACCAACATCTCCAAATTCATTACTTCTTAACCAACGGTTAAGATCTATCACATTTTGTACGGTTCCCTTACCATAGGTTTGTTTACTTCCTATAATAATTGCACGCTTATAGTCTTGCATTGCGGCTGCCAGAATTTCTGAGGCCGAAGCTGAAAGTTCGTTTACAAGAATAACTAAAGGACCGTCCCACAGTACAGACGGATCTTCATCTGAAAGTACATCTTTTCTTTGTCCGTTAGATTTAACCTGAACAATTGGGCCTTCTTCAATAAAAAGCCCGGCAATATCTACTACTGTTTTTAAAGAGCCTCCACCGTTATTCCTAAGGTCCAGCACAAGGCCGTCCATATTTTTTTCTTTTAAACGAATGATATCCTTTTTGATATCTGAAGCAGCATTTCGCTCTTCATAATCTTCCATATTAAAGTAGAATTTCGGTAAATTTATTATCCCAAAATTCTTCCCTTCCTGCTCAACCATAGCAGTTTTAGCATAGGTTTCTTCAATTTCAACAATATCACGGGTTAAAGTGATTTCTTCAATATTACCCATTAACTTTTTACGAACTGTTAGGGTAACTTTAGAATCTTTTGGTCCCTTAATTAGGTCTACCGCATCTTCCAGGCGCATTCCTACAATACTCACAGGATCTTCTTCATCTTCCTGTTGTACTTTTAATATCTCATCTCCTTCAGAAAGTTCTTCACTTCTCCAGGCAGGACCACCAGATATAACTTCGGTTACGGTAATATTGTCGCTTTTCTTTTGAAGACGGGCGCCAATTCCTTCCAGTTTTCCAGACATTGCAATATCAAACCGGTCCTTATCCTGTGGTGCGAAATACAGTGTATGAGGATCAAAAGATTCTACAATGGCATTTAAATAAACTGAAAAGTAATCTTTACGCTCTAAATCATCGGTAAAATCGTAATATTCGTCTAAAGAACTTAAAGTTACCTCACGGGCTTCTTTCTCAAGTTCTTCTTTAGATTTCATTTCATATTCGGAGTCTTCTTCTTTTTTCATTTCCTCTTCCTCAACTTTATCGTGATAAGTGATAAGAGTAGAAAATTTAAGTTGTTTTCTCCAACGCTCCTTTAGTTCTTTTTTTGAAGATACATACTCAGCTTCAGAAAAGTCTGTATTTATATCTTCAGCTTCAGAAAAATCGAAAGGTTTTTCAAGGATTTCTTTGTAGATTTTTCGTGCCTCTTCAGATCGTTTTTGAAGTCTATTATAAGTAAGATCAAAAAAGCCAATTTCCTTTTCCTTAATCTGGTCGTCTATTTTATCCCTGTATTCATTAAACTCTTCAACATCACTGGCATAAAAGAAGCGTTTAGAGCCGTCCAGGCCACCAAGGTACTTATCGTAAACCCCTTCAGAAAATTCATCATTAATCTCTCTTGCATCGTAGTGCCCTTCATTAAGCACATAGGTAATAAGATCTATAAGAAGTTTGTCTTTATTAGGATCGTCGAATTTTTTAGTAGTAAAACTACAGGAAGTAGCAGCCATTAAAAGCACTACCACCAGGATTTTAAAATTCTTTTTCATAAATAGCATAAATTTCATCATTAACAGCTCCCCAAAATACATTAAAAATTGTGCCAATAAAGCTAACAGGTAATAATAATTTGTTAAACTACTAAGATAAGGTTTCTTCTTGAAATTACTATTTTAGCTCCTATAAAAAATAGGCTATGACAAAGAAAAAACCATTAATACTGGTTACTAATGACGATGGTATTACCGCTCCCGGAATAAGAACTTTAATTGAGGTAATGAAAGAACTGGGTGATGTAGTAGTAGTGGCACCAGATAGCCCACAAAGCGGAATGGGACACGCTATAACCATTAGTGATACTTTATTTTGCGAACAGGTTACTATTAAGGAAAATTATAAGCATAAAGAGTACAGCTGCTCGGGCACTCCCGCAGACTGCGTGAAAATCGCTACCCAGGAAATTTTACACAGGAAACCAGATCTTTGTGTAAGCGGAATTAACCATGGTTCAAATTCTTCTATAAACGTAATTTATTCTGGGACAATGAGTGCTGCTGTAGAAGCTGGTGTAGAAGGAATTCCCGCTATTGGGTTTTCATTATTAGATTACTCGTTAAATGCCGATTTTGAACCTGCCAGGAAATATGTAAAAGCCATTACCAGAAATGTTATTAAAAACGGACTTCCAAAAGGGGTGGTTTTAAATGTAAATATTCCAAAACTTCCCGCTTCAGAAATTAAAGGAATGAAGGTTTGCCGGCAGGCCAACGCACAATGGGAAGAAGAATTTGATAAAAGAACCAATCCGCAGGGACGTGAATATTACTGGCTTACGGGGAAATTTGTAAATAAAGATAAAGGCGAAGACACCGATGAATGGGCGCTTGAAAAAGGGTATGTATCTGTAGTTCCCGTGCAATTTGATCTAACGGCCCATCACTTTTTAGACGATTTAAATAATTGGGAACTTAATGATTAAGCAAAATGTTTTTATAGGATTTTTAACCGGAATTTCTGCCAATATTGGTGGCATTTTTCTTTATATCCTACTTTTTTCAGAAATGGGAATAGACGAAACGCTAGACGATGCAATTGCTGAAGGTTATATTGGCAAGCTCATTGCCCTGGGAGCTATTTTAAACTTTTTACCATTTTTCGTCTTCCTTAGAAAAAAACAAATCTATCACGCAAGAGGTGTACTTTTGGCTAGTATTATTGCAGCAATTACTATTTTCATTTCAAAAATAGTTTAAATGAAATCGGCTGCTGCTGAACCCAAAAATTGGTAATAAATATAAGTTTGTATTCAATGCCGAAACTGGGATAAATTTTATAAATATGAAATATTACATAATAGCAGGAGAAGCTTCTGGAGACCTTCACGCTTCTAATCTAATGCGCGCGTTAAAACAAACCGATCCTGAAGCTGAATTTAGGTTTTGGGGTGGTGATCTTATGCAGGCGCAGGGAGGTGAACTGGTAAAACATTACCGGGAACTTGCTTTTATGGGTTTTGCCGAAGTACTTTTTAACTTAAAAACCATTTTAAGTAATATTTCGTTTTGCAAAAAAGATATTAGCACTTTTAATCCAGACGCCATTATTTTTATAGATTATCCCGGCTTCAATTTAAGAATTGCCAAATGGGCCAAAAAGGAAGCTTACCAAACGCATTTCTACATTTCTCCACAAATTTGGGCCTGGAAAGAAAACCGAATTCAGGCAATAAAGCGCGATATAGATTATATGTACGTGATCCTGCCTTTTGAAAAAGAATTTTATGAAGAAAAACATAATTTCCCCGTTCATTTTGTAGGTCACCCGCTTATTGATGCCATTGGCCAAAAAGATCTTCCCGATGTAGCAGCAGTAAAAGAAGAATATCAATTAGACGATAGGCCAATAATTGCAGTATTACCCGGAAGCCGAAAACAGGAAATTTCAAAAATGCTGGAGGTTATGTTAAGTATTACCCCAGATTTCCCTGAATATCAATTTGTAATTGCCGGTGCTCCCAGCCAGGATGCAGAGTTCTACGCTCCTTTTATTAAGCAAAAGAATATAAAATTAATAATGAATAGAACTTACGATATACTTAGCCTCTCTCACGCTGCTATGGTAACATCGGGCACGGCAACCTTAGAAACCGCATTATTTAAAATTCCCGAAGTGGTTTGCTATAAAGGCAACTATATTTCCTACCAAATTGCTCGCCGAATAGTAAACCTTGATTATATTTCTTTGGTAAATCTTATTATGAAACGTGAGGTTGTAAAAGAGTTAATTCAGGACGATTTTAATACGAAAACGCTGAAAAAAGAGTTTAAGAAAATACTGGACGAAGAAAATCGTAAGAGAATCTTTAAAGATTATTTTGAACTGGAGAGAAAACTTGGCGGAAAAGGCGCCAGTGAAAAAACCGCCAAACTTATTGTAGAAGCGATTAAAAATTGATTTATGAAGAAAGTTTTTAAGTTCCTTTTTTTAGGCTTTTTTCTTATTAGCCTTATTTCCTGCGGAAGCTCACGCTCTAAAGTTATTACTACAAAAAGTGAAGAAAATCGAGCTGAAAGAGTTTCTCCTTCAAGAAACACTGAAATTGAACCCGTAGATAATAAGGTTTATAACATCATATCTAAAGCCAAAAGTTTTGAAGGCACGCGCTACAAATATGGCGGCACCACCAAACGAGGAATGGATTGCTCCGGACTTATTTTTACGGCATTTTTAGAAGAAGATATCGCTGTTCCCAGAACTTCCCGCGCCATGTCTTTAGAAGGCGAACGGCTTTATATAAAGGAGGTAACCCCCGGCGATTTATTATTTTTTGAAACCAACAAGAATAAAAAAGTAATTAACCACGTTGGTTTAGTGGTAGAAAAGGAACGGGACAATATTTATTTTATCCACTCCTCCACCTCTCGCGGGGTTATTATTTCTTCACTTTCAGAACCTTATTGGAATGATACTTTTGTAATGGCTCGCCGAATTTTATAATTTTTAGTATCTTCAAAAGATAATTGCCGCCCTACAAAAAACAATAGGGATGCAATTTTTGAATTTCACCATAATTAAACTTTCTCTATTCCTAATCCTGGGAATAATTACCGGATTTTCTTTTGAAATCCCAGGTACTGCTCTTTTTATATTTTTTGGTTGTTTATTTCTTCTTTTCATTGCAGGTTTTCTTAGGGCACGTAACCAAATATTTGACGATGTTTTCTTCGGAATATGTACCTGGAGTTTAATTTTCACTCTGGGAGTTGCAGCAGCTTTTCTTCACCAGCCAAAAAACCTGGCAAATCATTATATAAATCTCGAAGATTCTGAAGCTGAAATAATGCAAATTCGCATTACCGAAAGTCTTAAACCCAATCTTTACAACGAACCCTATCTCGCTGAAGTTGAAAAGATTTTTTCTACAGAAAATTCAAGGCTAGTAAAAGGAAGGATTCTATTGAGTATTTCAAAAGATTCAGTAAATAAAGACTTGGCCCCCGGAATGAAACTACTTGTTCCTTATAACCTAAAAAATATTGCCGAACCGCTAAATCCCTATCGCTTTAATTACCGAAACTATATGCAGAAACAGCGGGTAGAAAAGCAGTTACAAGTCGGCGATTCTGAAATAAAAATTTTAAACGAAAAGGAAGAATCTGCGGTTAGTTATGCCTCGAAATTGAGAGAAACAATTATTCAAAAACTCTCTGAAACTAAAATAGAAAAAAATGAGCTCGCAATAATACAGGCTTTATTGCTGGGGCAAAGACAGGATATTTCAAAAGAAATCTACGAAGAATATGCCGCCGCTGGGGCGATTCATATTTTGGCGGTTTCGGGACTTCACGTGGGAATTATTTTATTCATTTTAAACTGGCTTTTTAAACCCTTTAATTACTTCAAAAACGGATTAATATTTAAAACCATTCTTTTAATAATATTAATGTGGGGCTTTACAATTTTGGCCGGGCTTTCGCCATCAGTGGTTCGAGCCGTAACGATGTTTTCTTTTATCGCTATCGGGATGCAAATGCGGCGAAAAACCAGTGTTTTAAACAGTTTATTTATTTCGCTGTTTATTTTACTACTTGTAAATCCTTATTTCATATTTCAGGTGGGTTTTCAACTGAGTTATCTTGCGGTTTTTGCAATTGTCACCATTCAGCCTAAATTATTTAAGCTCTGGCAACCAAAATTTAAAATCACAAAGTACTTCTGGGGATTATTAAGCGTAAGTATCGCAGCGCAGATTGGGGTATTACCTTTAAGTTTATTTTATTTTCATCAGTTTCCGGGCTTATTTTTCCTTTCCAACTTGGTTGTACTACCGGTACTGGGAATTATTTTAGGACTGGGTATTTTGGTTATCATACTTTCTTTACTGAATTTACTCCCAAATTTTATCGCTGAAACTTATGGAAAACTAATCAGTTTAATGAACCAATTTATATCCTGGGTGGCGGGAAAAGAAGAGTTTGTGTTTACCGATATTCACTTTAATATTTGGCAAAACCTGAGTGCCTATTTATTGATTTTCTTTTTTATTCTTTTACTCTATCAAAAAAGCTTCAGAAATCTTGTTTTTTTTCTCTGCGGAATTCTAATATTTCAAAGTAGTATGCTCTATAGCAAAATGCAGAATTCAACTTCAGAAAGTATAGTTTTTCATAAGTCTAGAAAAACTATGATAGGAATTCAAAAAGATAAAAAGCTAATTTTATATCATAATTTAGCTAATGAAATTCAAGAGGAAATCCGTTTAAAAGATTATAAAACCGGACGGAATATCAATCAAATTGAAGAAAAGCAAATCCAGAATATTTTAGCGCTTTCTGAAACTTCGGTTTTAATTGTAGACAGCAGTGCAGTTTACAAGTTAAACAATTTTAAGCCTGACCTGGTGTTACTTCGCAATTCACCTAAAATCAACTTAGAACGGCTAATTAGAGGTTTAAATCCAAAAATAATTGTTGCCGACGGAAGCAACTATCATAGTTATATATCCCGTTGGGCAGAAACCACCAAAAAACAAAAAACCCGTTTTCACCATACAGGTAAAAACGGGGCTTTTCGCATCTCTACTGAACCATAAGGCCCACTATCAACTAACACTTAAATTTTACTCGATAAGACTGAAACGCGCGGTTAGTCTCGAATCTGAAATATTTTACTCAAAAGAACCTTCAAAATTCTCCTGGTATTCTGCAAAAGCTTCTTTTGAAGTCATTTTCTTATATTCATCTTCCGCAAAGAGTTTTAAATAAAGCTCCAGCTGTTGTGGGGTTCTATAGCCTGGAATAGGAGCAATTAAATTGGCTTCTTCGTCAAAGAAAACAAGGCTTGGATAGCCGGTGATTTTTAAAGCCCTTGCCAATTGGTGCGGGGAATTTCTTCTTTGCTTCTTTTCAGGATTGTATTGCGGATTTTTAAATAGCTGTCCTTTAAAATCAATTTCCTCAGGCCCTTCAGCATTAAACTTTACCGGATAATAATTTTCATTTACAAACTCGATCACATCGTTATTGGTAAAGGTATTTTTATCTAACATTTTACAGGGGCCGCACCATACGGTATAGGCATCCATAAATATCTTTTTTGGTTCTTTTTCCTGTGCTGCCAGCGCCTCGTTCATACTCATCCAGTTAATCTCCTGAGCTTGAACACCAACTCCTATAAAAATAAAGAAAATAAAAAAAGTAAGTTTCTGCATTATTCTGAATATTTTAAACACTTGGTCGATTTACATCCTGAACCTAACAGGAAAACAAAAAACGTTCCTAAAATTAAAGAACGTTTTTTGTTTTTAATGTCATTTTAAGTTTATTTCCTATCTCTTTCGGTATCGGCAATTTCATATTGCTCCTGTTCCAGCATTTCGCGCTCTTCATCTTCTACTCCGTGCGTAAGACGTTTTAAAGGTTTTAGCATTATTAAAACGATTACGGCAAAAACAATAGTAAAAATGGTAATTCCTGAAAATATTGCAAGATCACCTGCATCTGATGCAAATTCACCTAAGATTCCTGCAAGCTTATTTCCAAGACCTGTAGCAGCAAAATAAACTCCCATCATTAAAGACGCATACTTTATTGGAGCTAGTTTTGTAATAAATGAAAGTGCTACCGGCGAAGAACTTAATTCTCCTATGGTATGGAATAAATAAGCCAAAACTAACCAGTACATTGCTGAAGATCCATTAGCTTCAAACTGAATAGAAGCTGCCGCCATAAAGACGAAACCAAGGCCCATAATAATAACTCCTATCGCCATTTTAAAAATGGATGAAGCTTCTTTATTCTTAAGCTTTCTACGTGCCCAGAAATTAGCTACAAGTACCCCAAAGGAAATTATGAAGAGTGCATTTAGCGATTGAAACCAGGAAGCGGGTACTTCATCTCCAATAAATGGAATTGCAAAAGGTAAAGACCTGTTTGTTTTGTCTAAAGCATAAATATTCATCAAACCACCGGCTTGCTCAAAAGCACCCCAAAATACAATTACGAGTATAAAAGATAATAGCATTACCACGTACCTGTCTTTCATAACCTGCGTAGTAAGATCTTTATAAACCATAAGCATCATAGCGATTACCAGGGTTAAAAAGATACAAAGCAATCCGTAAGGAACAGATTCGGCAATAAGCACGTAAATAGACCCAATCATTAAAACTGCAGAAATCACCAATTGTACTGGAGAATTAAATAAATCTCCAAAGAGTCCGGTTAAGGAAGCTCCTTCGCTACGTTCTGCTTTAGATAATAGGTTTCCTACGTTAACCAGGTATTTTTGCCCCCATAAATAAACTATAAGACCAAATGCCATTGCTATACCGGCCAGACCAAAGCCCCAGTGCCATCCTATAAATTCTCCCACTCCACCAACAATAAGGCTGGAAAGAAAAGCTCCCAGGTTAATCCCAATATAAAAAATAGTAAAACCTTTATCTCTTCTAATATCACCGGGTTTATACAAACCACCAACCATTGTAGAAATATTAGGTTTAAGCATCCCTACTCCAACAATAATTAATCCCAGACCACTATAAAAGGCCCACATTTCTTCAACCGCTAGAATTCCGTGACCTGCAACCAGGATTATTCCTCCCCAAAGCACGGTTTTTTTCTGTCCTAATAATTTATCGGCTATAATTCCACCGGGGATGGAAGCTACGTAAACGAGCATGGTATACCAGCCGTATAGTGCTAATGCTTCTCCCTGAGTCCAGCCAAGACCGGCATTGCCGTCTGTAGTGGCACTTACTAAATATAAAACCAGGATAGCACGCATTCCATAATAGGAAAAGCGTTCCCACATTTCGGTAAAAAATAAAATATAAAGTCCTACCGGATGCCCAAAAAGTTCTTTTTGAGGCGCTCTGTTTGTTACTGTTGCCATTTAGATTATAGTTTTTCTTTTATAAAATCGGTCATCATTGTGTATAGATGTAACCTTGTATTTCCGCCGTAAATTCCGTGGTTTCTATCTGGATAAATAGCCCAATCAAATTGCTTGTTTGCCTGTACTAGAGCTTCCACCATTCTCATGGTATTTTGAAGGTGTACATTATCGTCTCCCCCACCGTGAATTAAAAGATAATCTCCTTTTAATTTTTCTGCGTGGTTTATAGGTGAATTCTCATCATAACCGGAAGGGTTTTCCTGAGGCGTAGTCATATATCTTTCGGTATAGATGGTATCGTAAAATCTCCAGCTAATTACCGGCGCCACGGCTATTGCCATAGAGAAAGTGTCATTTCCTTTTAAAATGGCGTTAGAAGACATAAAACCACCGTAGCTCCATCCCCAAATTCCAATTCGGTTTTCATCTATATAATCTCGTGCGCCAAGTTTTTGGGCAGCCGCAATTTGATCTTCAACTTCATATTTACCCAATTCATTTTGAGTAACCTTTTTAAAGTCTGCACCTTTAAATCCTGTACCACGTCCATCTACGGTTGCTATAATATAACCCTCGTTAGCGAGCAGCTGATACCAGTAATCGTTGGTGCCGAAGTAAGAGTTTGAAACCGACTGTGAACCTGGCCCTGAATATTGAAACATTAATAATGGATATTCTTTATTCTCGTCAAAATCATTTGGCTTAATCATCCACATATTAAGCTTGTTACCGTTCACTTCAATAGTGCTTAGTTCTTTTGGAGCGAAATTATAAGCCGCTTCTTTTTCCAGTAAAGCCGAATTATCCTTAATCTTTCTTACCAGTTTACCGTTTTTCGCATTATGTAAGGTGAACTCATAAGGTGTTTCTGTGCTTGTGTAAGAATTGATGAAATAGGTATAGTCTGCGCTAAAATCGGCGCTATTCATCCCCTCTTTTTTAGTTAAACGGGTTTTGTTTTTACCGTTAATCTTTATAGAATATACATCGCGGTTTACGCTTCCGTTTTCTGTAGATTGATAGAAGATCTTTTTAGAGTCTTTATCGTAGCCATAATAATCAGTTACTTCCCAGTTTCCTTCGGTAACCTGTTTTTCCAGTTCGCCATCTTCATCATAAAGATAAATATGGTTCCAACCGTCCTTTTCGCTAGTCCAAATAAAACTGTTGTCTTCAAGAAAAGTAAGGTTGTTTGTGATATCTATATAAGCTTCATCAGTCTCATTCATTACCACTTCAGCTTCGTTATCTTCAGCATCTACGAAAATAAGATCCAAATTGTTCTGGTGCCTGTTTAAAACCTGTACGCTTAAAATCTCAGGATCCTGGGTCCATTTAATTCTTGGAATATAAAAATCTTCATATCCTCCAAGCTCAACTTTTTCACTTTCTTTATCAGCTAACTCATAAGTATAAAGAGAAACTTCAGAATTTGTTTCTCCGGCTTTAGGATATTTAAAAGCCTGCTGACTTGGATAAAGATCCTGCCCAAACATATCCATTGAAAATTCAGGAACTTCAGTTTCATCAAACTTAAGGTAAGCTAAATGAGTTCCGGTTTTATTCCAATCGAAAGCTCTTACAAAAGCAAATTCCTCTTCATAAACCCAATCGGTAACTCCATTTATCAGCTTGTTTTTCTCACCATCTGTAGTCACCTGAGTTTCTTCGCCCGTAGCGATATCGTAAGTGTAAATATTATTTTCAAAAACGTAAGCTACTTTAGAAGCATCTGGAGAGAAAGTTGGCTCCTGAACTTTATTGTCGCTTAACTTGGTAAGCGTTTTATCTTCTACATCGTAGATATAATAAATTCCGCGGGAAGAACGGCGATAAATTTGCTCCAACTCGGTAGAAAGCAAAATCTTATCTTCATTTTCACTAAGCTCAAATCCCTGGAAACCTGAAATTTCACTAAGATCTTTACTATTTAAGAGGCTTCTAACTTTCTCGCCACTTTTATAAGAATACACATCTATGCTCGTAGTATTTGCCTCGCGATCGCGATTTAAAACCAGGTATTCTTTACCATTATCTAAAGATTGTAGGGATTGTAAACGTTCCTGTCTAAAGGTGCCGTCGTAGATTTCTTCGAGGCTAATTTCCTTATCCTGCGCGTAAATTGTTGAGGTTGCCGCTATTAACAACCCAACCAGTATTTTGGAGAACTTCATAAAATTTATAGAATGAATTTTGATTGCCAAGTTTACTAAATTTTCAGCAAAAAAAGTAGGATTTGAGTGTTAAATACTAAGGATTTGTTAAAGAAATATTCCGCTGTGTTTTCTAAAAACCTAAAGTCCGCTTCCCTTAAATAACAATTGTATCTTTGCGCTCTATAAATTAGCTTGAAAATGATAAAACCTATCAGCGGATTTTCCAAACTTACGAAGAAGGAAAAAATAGACTGGTTGGCTGAAACCTACCTGAAAGACCGCCCCGAAGATGTTGCTATACTTAGACAATACTGGAACGAAGATTCCAGGTTACAACAACTTCACGACGAATTTACCGAAAATACCCTTTCAAACTTCTACCTGCCTTTTGGTCTGGCGCCGAATTTCCTGATTAACGGAGACTTGCTCGCAATTCCTATGGCCATTGAAGAAAGCTCGGTAATCGCAGCTGCGAGTAAAGCCGCTAAATTCTGGAGAACCCGAGGCGGATTTAAAGCTGAAGTAATAGATACCAAAAAAATAGGCCAGGTTCATTTTAATTTCTTTGGAAATAAGGAGAAACTAAAACAGTTCTTTGAAGCCACCAAACCTAAACTTTTGGAAGCGGTAAGACCTATTACCCGTAATATGGAAAAACGCGGTGGCGGGGTTTTAGATATAAAACTGAAAGATAAAACTGCTGAAATCGCTAATTATTATCAGCTGCATTGCGAGTTTGAAACTAAAGATTCCATGGGAGCGAATTTTATAAATTCCTGCCTGGAAAAATTCGCAGAAGTTTTTGAAAATGAAGCTCAGCAATATGCCGATTTTTCTTCGGAAGAAAGGAATATTGAAATTATAATGAGCATTCTTTCTAACTATGTGCCAGAATGTTTAGTGAGAGCTGAAGTTTCCTGCCCGGTAGAAGAGCTCAATGAAAACAAAGATTTAAACGCTGAAGATTTCGCAAAGAAATTTATACAGGCCGTGAATATTGCCGAAGTAGAACCTTATCGTGCCGTGACCCATAATAAAGGAATTATGAATGGGATTGATGCTGTAGTTTTGGCTACCGGAAACGATTTTAGAGCTGTAGAAGCCGGTATTCATGCTTATGCCTCACGTAAAGGAAAGTACTCAAGTTTAACTCACGCCAGTATTGAAAATGGTATTTTTAAATTCTGGATTGAAATTCCTTTAGCACTTGGAACTGTTGGGGGATTAACAAGTTTGCATCCTTTAGTAAAACTTGCTTTAGATATTTTACAGCAGCCTACCGCCCGGGAATTAATGAAAGTTGTAGCCGTTGCCGGCCTGGCACAAAACTTTGCGGCAATTAATTCTCTTACTACCACGGGGATTCAGCAAGGCCATATGAAAATGCATTTAATGAATATTTTAAATCAACATAAAGCTACTGAAGCCGAGAAGAAAATCCTTATTCAATACTTTACTAATAATACGGTGACCCACAGCAGCGCGGTAGAAGAATTAAAAAAATTACGCAATTCATGAAAGAGTTTTACAGTAACGGAAAACTTTTAATCACAGGAGAATATGCTGTTTTGGACGGCGCAAAAGCACTGGCCATACCCACAAAATTTGGTCAGTCGCTGGAAGTAAAAACTTCTGAAGGAAAGAATATTGAATGGAATAGTTTTGATGAAAACGAGAAACTGTGGTTTCAGGGCGAGTTTGGTTTAAAGAATAGAGAAATTGAAATACTTCAGGGCGAAGAAAATATCGGAAAGAAACTTGTACAAATACTGAATGTTGCACACCAATTAAACCCTAAAATATTTTCAGAAGAAAAAATGGGAATTGAGATTACCACCCGATTGAACTTTAATAGAAACTGGGGTTTAGGGACGTCCTCAACTTTAATCAATAATATTGCCGACTGGTTTGAAATTGACGCCTACAAGCTGCTTAAAAACACTTTTGGAGGCAGTGGTTATGATCTCGCTGCGGCGCAAAACAGTCAACCGGTAACTTATCAAATTACTGAAAATGGCCCTTCGGCTTTAAAGGCTAATTTTTATCCTGAATTTGCAGAAAATATCTTTTTTGTTTACTTGAATGAGAAAAAAAATAGCCGCGATGCTATTGAACATTATAAAGCGCTACCCGAAGAAAATAAAACCGGACTTACAGAAAAAATTTCCTCGCTTACCGAACAATTTATAAACTGTAGCAGTCTCATCGAATTTGAGCTTTTAATTAATATTCACGAGACTTTACTTTCCAAAGCTTTGCAAACTCCAAAAGTAAAACAGGAGCGCTTTCCAGATTTCCCGGGAGCAATAAAAAGTCTTGGCGGTTGGGGCGGCGACTTTGTAATGGCTACCGGTGAAAGAGAAGAAGTTTTTAAATATTTCAGCCATAAAGGTTTCTCTACTATTTTCGCTTTTGAAGATATTATTCTGTAAAACCGGTTCTTAAGAGCTTAGACCCTGAAACAAGTTCAGAGTGACGATGCTTGAACGAAACCTCCCACCGTCATGCTGACCTTGTTTCAGCATCTAAATTGTTTGGAAACAAAAAAGCCCCGGTAAAATTTACCGGGGCTTTATATTTAATGGCTTATTCTACTAATAGAACCTAGCCCTATTGTCTTCAATATCTGCTTTTTTACGCAAGGCTTCAAAAAGTCTTTGGGAAGCGTTTTGCCTTCTGCTGGTAGTTTCCTGTTCGGCAATTCCGCGGTAAGAATTCATAGCAGGAGCTTCATTTTTACTTTCAAGCTCTACTACATAAACTCCTTTTTCTCCGGCAATTGGGTTACTTACAGATCCAGGCTCTAAAGCGAAAACCGAACCTACAACTTCAGGCTCTCTTCCTGCTCCCGGTAAAGTTGGGCTTGAAAGGTTTACAGCATTGGCTGTTTGTACCATAGTATTGTTGGCAGAAGCAATTTCCTGAAGATCCTTGCTATTAATTTTCTCTTTAAGGATTTCAGCTTTCTTTTGCTTGGTAAGAATAGGAATTACTTTAGATGAAGCGTTTTCAGCCGTCATCAATCCTTCTTTATTCTTAGCTGTTAATTGAGCAACAACGTATCCTGAAGGAATATCAAAACGTCTTATGTCTCCAACGCTTGCGTCCTCTTCAAAAGCCCATTGCACAATTCTTCTCTGGTTTCCTACTCCGGGAATGTTCTCATCCAGGGCTTTCACATTATTAACGGTTCTTACGTTATAATTGCCCTCTTTAGCAACTTCTGTGAAATCTCCTTCACCTGCCGCAATTTCAAACTTAGTAGTTTCGTTGAACAGGTTGTTTCTGGAACGTTCTGAAGCCTCTAACTCTCTCGCAATAGTCGCAATTTTTACTGCTTTTTCTCTTTCAGTTTGCTCTTCAATATGAATAACGTGGTAACCAAAATCGGTTTCTACAACACCAACATCTCCGGCATTATTTTCAAATACATAGCTGTCAAATTCTGGCACCATAGTTCCAGGACCAAAATATCCAAGGTCTCCCCCATCCTGGTTGTTAGAACGGTCTGAAGAGAATTCAGCAGCCAGATCAGCAAATTTTTCTTTGTTTCCTCTTATCACATTTACAAGACTATCGGCCAAAGCTTCAGCTTCTTCTTTACTCCTTGTAACATCTGGAGCAAATTGTTGTCCCTGGTACGCTACAAGAATATGACTTGCTTTTGTTGAATCTGGAATTTGCTTAGTTCCAACTAATTTTGAGATTTTGAAATATCCATTATGCTGGTATGGTCCAAAAGTTTCTCCTTGTTCTAAATTAAAAAGCTCATCGGCAAATTCTGAAGGTAATTCGTTTTTAAACATAAACCTGTTCTCGTAAGGAAGATCTGAATTTGATTCTACGAAATCTTCGTAATCCTGAGTATTATTGAAACCTGGAAGTGTATCGTTACTGCTGGTTACCGCATTATATTCTACACGGCTGTCCAGTAAAGAAGTTAAAGCATCTTCAGCTTCCTGCACATCTTCATTTGAAGCTTTTTCTTCAAAATAAACATATCTAATATTTCTTGAAGCTTCGGTTTCAAATTGTGACGGATTTTCTTTTATATAATTTCTAATTTCATCTTTATTTACCTCAACTTCCTCATCTGGAATAGAAGAATAAGGCAATTGTACAAAGCGAAGGTCTACGCTGTTATTCTCAAATCGATAAGCTTGCTCGGCCTCGGTAAGTGTTGCACCAATTCCTGCAGTTACCATAGAGAAATACATATTCTGGCGGGCCATATCGCCCATATTGCTCTCCATTTGCAACCACTGCTCGTAAGCTTGAGGCTGGGTAGATCTAATGCTGGCAATATATTCACGTACACGGTTCTCATCAAACATCCCGGCTTCGTTTCTAAAAGCAGGATTATTCCCCATTTGCATACGCATTACTTCTCTAATTTGAGCTTTACCGGCTCTTATACCAAGCTTTTCCATTTCTTCTTTAAGAATGGTTTCACGAAGGGTTTGTTCCCAAACCTGGTTTACTGCCTGGGCAGTGCTAGCATTGGAGCCCATGTTACGCTGGTAAGCTTCTACCTGCCGGGCAAAATCTTCCCTACTCACCTCTTCATCATTAATAGTTGCGATGGTATTCTGGTCTTTTTGCGAAGAAAAACCGCCGTTACGAATCACATCTGCAAGCACAAAAGAAAAAAGTGCCAATGCAATGATGATGATTAAGAAAACAGAACGTTGTCTGATTTTATTTAATACTGCCATTTGTAGTTGTTATTTTATCGAAATATAGTGGGCGAAAATAATGTTTTTAACCTAATTATAAAACTTATAATTAGCAAAATATTAACTAATCGCTAATTAATCTGCGGGTTTTATTTTTAACTCTACCAATTCTATTTTGGTATTGGAAACTTCCAGGATTTTAAATGAAAAATTATCTACCTCTAATTCTTCGTTTTGCTGCGGAATTTCCTCGGTGTGATTCACAATATATCCTCCAAGGGTTTCATAATTTTCTCCTTCAGGAATACTGAATTTATAGTTCTCGTTTAGATAATCTACTTCTAAACGGGCTGAAAATTTATAATGATTTTCTCCTAAATCTTCTTCGGTAAGTACAACGGGATCGTGCTCGTCTTCAATTTCACCAAAAAGTTCTTCTACTATATCTTCTACAGTAATCATCCCACTTGTACCACCGTACTCATCTATAACCACGGCTATACTTTTTCGTTTTTTAGTAAGATTATTTAATACATCTTTTACCCACATGGTTTCGGGCACAAAAACCACCGGTAACAATATAGATTTTATAGATTCGGGCTTTTTAAAAAGTTCGAAGGAGTGAACATACCCAATTACATCGTCTATGGTTTCGTTATAAATTAGAAGCTTGGAAAGCCCGGTTTCGGTAAAAGTATTTACAAGATCTTTTGGCGCCTGGTGTTGATCTACCGCAATGATTTCGGTTCTTGGTACCATCACTTCCCGCGCTCTAATATCTGAAAACTGAAGTGCATTTTGAAAGATCTGAATTTCAGAATCTACTTCATCATCATCTTCTACGGTTTCCATTTGCTCGTTGATGAAATTTCCCAGCTCAACTTTGCTAAAAGCGAGTTGTACCTCATCTCCTTCAGTTTTAAAAAATCTTTTCAGAATAACATCAGAAATCCATATTACAAAAGAGGAAATAAAGCTAAAAACCAGGTAAAAAATATAAGCCGGCACTGCAAAAAACTTCAACATGGAATTCGCATAGATTTGAAAAAACACCTTTGGAAGAAACTCGGCAGTAAGCAAAATTACCAACGTAGAAATTACGGTTTGGGTAAATAAGTTGAGATCTACGATAAAATATTCCAGAAAGGCGTTATTTACAGGTTGAAGCCCTTCAAGCCAAAGCATAAGTAGATCTCCCATAAAAAAACCGTACACCACCAGGGCAATATTATTCCCTACCAGCATGGTAGCGATAAATTTTGAAGGTTTTTTGGTCAATCTTTTTAGAATGGTCGCCAGAAAATCGTTTTGGCGCTTTTCTATTTCTATATAGATTTTATTTGAAGAAATATAAGCGATTTCCATCCCGGAAAAGAAAGCAGATAAAATTAAGGAAAGGACAATGATAAGAATTTCAACTTCCATTATTCCTGCTTGTTACGCTCTTCTATTTTTCGTCTAAATCTTCTTTTAAAGAAGAACATAAAGATAGATATTACCACGAAAAAGATGAATAAATATGCCCTGCTACGCTCGGTATTCCAAATGCGAATACTCTCGTACAGAAAGAAAACCGCTATAAACAAATAAGCGTATTCAAAGTATTTAAAATATTTACTCATCTGATTTATTGTCTTTTATAATTTGCACTCCCACATTGGTTCTGGAGCGAAAATTACCGAAATTTTGATTAGCATCAAAACCTTCCCCTTCGTTAAGTGCTCCATTTGGAAATTTAATGGTATTAGGTTTATCGGTAAAAATCCAGTTAATATTTTGATCCCAAAACAACTGTGAAGCTTCCAGCCGCATACTATCGGCTGTAAATATCACCACATTTCCCTGTAAATCTATAAGGTTGGTACCATCGTAAATAATTCCGTAGTCTGAAGTAACCGTACTTTTCTCGTTATTTTCGTCAAAAATCTCCAGTTCCAAACCTTCGGGAAATTCGCGGTAAGGAAATTCTTTATTTGTGAAATCCATCATTCTGGGGCTTTTTAAATTAGCCACCATCCTACCAGAATCGGTATATTTTAGATTAATACCTTCGGCAATAGCTTGCGGGGCATCACCCTCAATTTCCAGGGCCCTAATCTCATTAAGATTACCCTGGCATGAAAAAAGCATTGTCACGCCGGTTAGCGTGACAATGCCTGTTATTATTTCCTTATATGTTAACCTCATATTACATTTGTGGGATACGCACGGTTTCCCCAATCCAACATCCTATTTGTATTGCTTCACCCGCACTTCTTCCGCCTTGAAATACATCAGATTTTTGAGGTGCTCTACCTCTGTAAGCAGTGGCAGTTTGATTTGCATTAGATGCAATAGAAGGGTCTACCCTTGCAGCTCTGGCAGCATAATCTGCAGCCAACCAGTAAACAGCTCTTTTATCAAAAGTAGTTTCACCACAATTGTTAGCACTTTGAGCAATCATATTCGAAATTTGTAAATATGCATTACCTAAAGATGGCTTGGCCTCCAGTGCTTTTCTATAGTAATTTCTGGCTTGAGAAAAGCTACCTCTTTCTTTATAGTTAGTAGCAATTCTATAGTAAATTCTAGCCTGGTCGTTAGGATCTTCTTCTAATTCTGCAGCTTCGTTATAGTACTCTAAAGCTTTAGCTCTATCGCCATCGGCTTCAGCTAACTGACCTAGAGAGTAAGCAGAATTTGCAGAAGGCTCTAACTGGTGTAATGCTTCAGAAACCTGGAAGAATAATGGATCTTCAGTACAATCTTTAGCAGATAATCTCGCGTTAGCATTCTGTAACCAGGAAACATCAGACTTCTTAGCTTCAAAATCTTTCTTATAAAGAGGAATCAAATTATCACAATCTGCTCTAGCACCTAATTTAGCATTAATACTTCCTTTTACAAGGTTGTAGTTTTTAAGGTTAATTTCAGCATATTCAATTTGCTTTTTCTCTTTTGAAGTAAGTTCTTCACCTTCCTCCTGCTTTTTTAATAAAGGAGCTAATCTTTCTGCAGCATCATTTTCTTCTTCTTCAATTTTCTCCATTACTTTATCGTAATTATCAAAAACATCCTGAAGTTCTCTATCTCCTGCATCTTGCATTTCTACCATTAGATCAAAATAAGCATACAAACCTTTTGGGCTGGTAAAGTTCTCACGATCTTCGGTATACACTTTATCAAAAGCGTTATATAATTCTTCTTTAGTACCTATTTTATTGTCATATCTTAACTGAGCAATATCAGAATAGATTTTTCCTTTAGAAGTTTTATTAGGAAACAATTCCAAACGTTCTTCCCAAAGGCTAATAAGCTCTTCTATATACTGTTCTTTTTCGGCACCTTCAGCGTTCTCAATTTTATAGTTAAGAGCACGTTCACCATATTGAAAAGTAGCCAAACTATATTTTGGACACTCTTCTCTCACTTTCATTAAAGGTTCGTAAGCGGCCTCATAATTCTTGGCTTTGGCATCGTCATAAGCCAGGGCAGCCATTGTTGCACAATCATTAGACTGTGCGCTTAGAACACTTGAACCTAAAACGGCTCCCGTAATTAATGCTATAAATCTCGCTTTCATTTTCTTGTTTTATTATTGTGGTTAATTAAATTTTCTTCTTTCAAACCATCTCCTGGCTTCGGTAAGGGAAAGCCCTACTGAAAGCCTAAAGAAATCTTCCTGAATTAAACCTGAATCTGTGGTACCGCGCTGTCCATATTCAAATCCAAGGTTTATATTAGAAAATCCTGGTCCTACAGGTAGTCCAACTCCAAAAGTGATGCCAAACTCATTAATGTCCTGGTTATTGATATTTAAACCTGTTTCTTCAAACCTGAATCCTGCACGGTATACAATACGATTAAAATAGTTGGTGATTGAATTATATTGTGGAATAAAATACCCACCAAACTTATACTGGGCCGCATTTGCAAAATTTGCATTTGCACCGCCAGCACCGTTTACACTTAAAAATGAATTATCATCTGTACTTACATATTCCCCACCAAAAAACCATTTATTGGGCCTTCCCAATCCTAAACCAATTGTGTATTTAGCGGGCAGGGTTAACTCTGAGTCTGCTACATTTAGATCGCGTTCCTCTACTACAGACTCTCCCCCGTTTGGCGAAAAAGCAATAGTGGCTAATTGCCTGGAATTTTCAGCATCTATAGTTGTAGTTGGTGAATACGTTGCCGCTGCGTGCAGTTTAAGTCCGTTTTTTAATCGCTTTTGAAAATCGGCACCAAAATTATAGCTAAAACCCAGTAAATCTGACCTGCTTACATCACGAGAACCTAATTGAACCTCATCTCTAATAAGCGTTCTACGATTTTGAAGGTTTCCGAAGTTATAATTAACATCTACCCCAAGGCTTAAAGAAGGAATTACCTGATATCCTGCCGAAAGAAAAACTTTATTCATCCCGCCACGACCTTCCAGCCTGCTAGCCACATCTTCCCGAATATCCAGAATTTGATATCCTACAGAGGTATAAGGTAAAACGCCAAAAGCAAAACCTAAATTTCCTCCCACCGGTATACCAATTGCTAAATAATCTAAAGAAGAAACTTTTGCCTTATCTTCTGCAGAATCTGAGTTTAAGGTTAATTGCTCATGGGAACCTCCCAGGGCGTAAGTTGTTCTTCTTAATCTACCATAGCCTGCAGGGTTTCTAAGGTTAAGGTGAATACTATCTGAAAACATACTTAAGCCACCCATAGATCTGTTTTCTACAGTTCCTTTAAAAGTGTTAAGGCCAATTCCGTAGTAAGAATAGGGTGAAGATACATTCTCCTGTGCTGTAGCAACAACTGTAAAAAAAACAGCTACGATTACTATAAATCGTTTAATCATTGAGTCTTGTTAAATTCTAAAATGTAGTTTAATCCCTCTAAAAGAAAATTCGGGTTGGCAAATATGCCATTTTTTACCCGCTTTGACAAAATTTGACTATCCCCTCCTGTTAAAATAATTGTTAAATATTTATAATCAGCCTTGTAGCGATCAATTATTCCATCAAGCTCGGCTGCTACACCGTTTAATACTCCAGATAGAATACTATTTTTAGTAGAATCACCAATTAATGCAATATTTTCTTCCAATTTAACTAACGGAAGTTTGGCGGTAAAATTATGAAGTGCTTTTAGTCGCATTTGTAAACCCGGCGAAATAGCGCCACCTAAATATTCATTTTTATCGTTTTTAAAATCAAAAGTAATACAGGTGCCCGCATCTATAACTAGTAGGTTTTTGTTTTGATATTTTAAAGAACCGGCTGCCACAAGTGCTAAACGGTCTTTTCCTAAAGTTTGAGGAGAGGCATAATTATTTTTAAACGGAAGCCTTGTATTTTCTCCCAGCACAAAAAGTTTAGTCTCTCTTTTCAGTATTTTTTCGATCTCAAAAGTATCTTTTATCACTGAAGAAAGCATTGAAAAACCTATTTGCGGGTAGTCTTTTTTAATTTTCTGAAAATTTTCTGAAAAATTTTCAAATGGAAACACATAAGACCTCAAAATTTTAGCATCCTGAAATACAGCACTTTTTACGGCAGAATTACCAATATCAATAATTAAATTCATAGGAATTAGTTGTGCCGGCTAAATTACAAAAGCATTTTTTTAAATTTTCCTTTGTGAGATTATAAAAATGAATATATATTTGCACCCGCTTACAACAATAAGCAACTGGTGCCTTAGCTCAGTTGGTAGAGCAAAGGACTGAAAATCCTTGTGTCCCTGGTTCGATTCCTGGAGGCACCACCTTTAAAAACGAAAACCCTTGATAATCAAATAGATAATCAGGGGTTTTTTATTTCCCTGTGTTTTTTACTGTGTCTTTTCAGTGCATTAAAAAAGGATCAAGCCTAATTGTTGTGTTTAAGCAAAAATTGTGGTTAATCTATATAAGAAGAATTCTACATTTTTCACTCCTCTAAACTGAGCCCTAAAGGCTTTTATCTTTGCATTAAAGGATTCTGCTGA
>NZ_JAFLQX010000015.1:0-48910 GCF_017579965.1 Salegentibacter sp. BDJ18 | reverse complement strand
GTCAATGCCAATTAGGAACTGGGGCATTATTTTAAATCAGTTCCTTACGATCTATGAAAAAAGGGTCAGACTTTAAAAAGTCCAACCCCTGTTATTTTAACTTTACACACTTTGCGGGATAGTGTCAAAAAAAAGGCTGGATAAAATTTATCCAGCCTTTTCTCTTTTTCATAGTTGCAAATTACATACTATCAATTTCTCTTTTTAATTCTTCCTTAGTCTTACCGGTTTTTTCCTGTAAACGACCAAGCATTTCATCAAATTTTCCTTCAGAATAAGTGGTGTCATCATCGGTCACATCACCATACTTTTGCTTAAACTGACCTCTAACTTGTTTCCACTTTCCTTCTAACTGATCATTATTCATAATATATGGTTTTAGGTGTTAATAATAAATTCAATTTACAATATGAAGCCAGCTTAAACTCTCAATAAACTCCCATATTTCTCTTAAGGATTTGTTATTTTTGAAGCTAAAATCCCTTAATGAAAAAACTCCTTTTACTCCTGGTGGCTGTAAGCTTTTTTGGCTGCGCTACAACAAAAAATATTGACAATTCAAACATTAAATTGCGCTATTTAGACGATGTGGTACTCCCGCAAAATCTTGAAGTTGAAGGAACCAAAGTGGGCGGACTTTCAGGTATAGATTTTTACAATGGCAATTATTACCTGGTTTGCGACCAGGCCTCCAATCCGCGAGTTTATAAAGCTAAAATTCCCTTGCTGAACCGGTCTATAGACACAGTTTTAATTACTGAAGTTATTAAACTGAATAAAGAGGAGGACTTTTACAAAAAACACACACCCGATCTAGAAGGAATTAGATTTGATGTTGAAAAAAATGAATTAGTATTATCGGCCGAAGGTTCTATTCAAAATGGGAAAGATCCCTCCGTTTTTCATATTTCTACCAAAGGAGAATTTTTATCAGCTTACGAAATTCCGGAATATTTTAAAGCTTCGGGAGAACAAAAACCCAGAAATAATGGGGTTTTTGAAGGTTTAACCCAAAGTTTTGACAAAAAAGCTTATTGGGTAGCAATGGAACTTCCACTGGAAAAAGATGGTCCTAAACCTAAAATCTATGCTACAAACTCGCCGGTAAGAATTACCAAATACAATAAAAATACGCAAAAGCCAAAACAACAATTCGCATATAAATTAGACGGGATTTCAAAGTTTCCAATTAACTGGTTTGCTGTAAATGGGGTTACCGAAATTTTGGAATATGCTGAAGATAAATTCCTGGTTCTGGAACGCGCTTATTCTGCCGGATATGGCTCTAACGGGAATACGGTAAAGATCTTTGATGTAGATGCTTCAGAAGCTACCAATACTTTAGCCCTGGAAAACCTTCGTAAATCTGATTACCAGTATGCTGAAAAAAGACTGATTTTCGATTTTAAATCGGTTAAAAATTTTCTCACCAAAGAAACTATAGATAATATTGAAGGAATGACCTTTGGCCCCGATTTACCAAACGGAAAAAAATCTTTGTTGCTGGTTTCAGACGATAATTTTAGTAGCTTTAGTGATCAAATTACGCAGTTTATTCTTTTAGAACTGGAAATAAAATAAATATGAAACGATATCTTTTAGTTTTGAGTCTTATTTTTTTAACCTCCTGCAATTTTGGAGATAAAGAACCAGAGGAAATTATGGAAGCTGCCAAAGATCCTTCAGAAGCAATTACCACTTATTATTTTATTCGTCATGCTGAAAAGGATACCACAGATGCTCAAAACGTAGATCCCGAATTAACCGAAACAGGTGAAAAAAGAACCCAGGATTGGATAAAAACCTTCAAGGATATAGATTTTGATCTTATATATAGTTCAGAATACAAAAGAACCTTAAATACCGCCCGGCCTATAGCTGAAGCTAAAAACAAAGAGGTTAAGTTCTACAATACAGAAAAATTAAACGATAAAGATTTTCAGAAAAACACACAAAATAAAACAGTTTTGGTAGTTGGGCATAGCAACCTAAACCCCGAATGGGTAAATTACATCTTAGGAAGAAAAAAATACCAGGATATTGATGAAAAAGTTTACGGTAGTTTATTTATAGTAACCGTACACCCAGACGATTCTAGAACTTCACAAGTTTTATACGTGAATTAAAAAATGTAGTTTAAAAACTAAAAGCTTTCAAACTACATTTTTCTATAATTATTACGAAAAATTATCCGTTTAGAATATTAATCGCTTTGGCGTTTACAAATTCTTTAAGTCCGAAGCCACCGTGTTCACGGCCGTAACCTGAATTTTTTACTCCGCCAAAAGGCATATTTGGTTGTGCAAGCCCGAATGAATTAATAAATACCATCCCGGTATCAAAGTGCTTACTGGCCAATTCTACGGCCTTATCTACATCTTCAGAGAAAATTCCCCCTCCAAGTCCAAAACGGCTATCATTAGCAATTCGCATTGCATCTTCATCATCTTTAGCTTTTATCAACGAAGCCACGGGTCCAAAAAGTTCATCGTCGTAAGCAGGTTGGCCCGGCTTTACGTTTGCCAAAACGGTAGCAGGATAATAAAAGCCATCACCGTCGGGAATTTTACCGCCGCACAGTACTGCCGCTCCTTTCTTCACACTGTCTTCAACCTGTTCGTGCAATTCTTCGCGAAGATCTTCTCGTGCCATTGGCCCAAGGTCGCTCTCATCACTGGTTGGATCTCCAGCTTTTAAATTCTTCATCTTTTCTACAAAAGCTTCTTTAAATTCATCGTAGACTTTCTCGGTAACCACAAATCTTTTGGCAGCCACACAGGTTTCGCCATTATTATAAACTCTACCTTTTACGCACCATTCCACAGCTTTCTTAATATCGGCATCTTCAAGTACTAAATAAGCATCATTAGAACCGAGTTCCAAAACAGTTTTCTTAAGGTTAGCGCCTGCTTTTTCACCAATTATTTTCCCGGCTCCCGGGCTTCCGGTTAAGGTTACACCCCTCACAAGATCGTGTTCAATTATAGAATCTGACTGGTCGTGGTCTATTAAAAGCACTTTAAAAAGGTCTTTGGGCAAACCGGCTTCTTTAAATATTTTTTCGAGAAGTAATCCTGAACCGGTCACACTTTCAGCGTGTTTCAGTAAAACTCCATTTCCAGCCATAAGGTTGGCAATTGTATATCTAATTACCTGGTAAGCGGGGAAATTCCAGGGTTGGATTCCGTAGATTACTCCAATAGGTGAGTAAGTGATTATTCCGCGACCGCCATCTGGCAACTCACGTTCTTCATCTTTTAAATTTTCGGGACCATTGGCTGCTGTCCATTCACAAATTCCTGCACAAAGATCAATTTCCTGTTCTCCTTGCTTGAGTAATTTACCCATTTCGGCAGTCATTAATTTTACCAATTCGGCTTTGTATTCGGTTAGCTTCTCCCCTATTGCTTTAATTACCTCAGCTCTTTGTTTTGGAGATTTTTCACGCCATTTTAAAAATGCCTGGTGACATTCTTCCACGGCATCTTTTGCTTCCTGGTCTGTAAAATATTCGTAAGTGTCTAATTCTTTACCCGTGGCCGGGTTAATGGTTTTCAATGTTTTCTCTTTCATAACTATTTTTTTGGAAATTTAAAGTTATGAACTGAGGCAAAGAATGTGAACTAAGGCGTTGTTAAAGCTTTTAAAACAACACGTTAATTAGGAAGAATTAACAGGTGTGCGTAAGAATATTCTTCAGAATTTAATTCAAAAGATTGACTTCTATATTTCTGTTTTCAATTTTGGAGAGTAATTCCAGTTGCCGGGCTTCGTAAAGATCATCTAGTTCATTTAGAGGAGTATCCAAATCATCGGTTTTGTAATTCTCATAATCTACAAACCGAATGCCCTCTATAGTTCTGGGGTTGTAAGCCTTTCTAAATCGCAACCCGCCCTCATTAACTTCAAAACTATATGCAAGATAATCTACGTGGTAATTTTGGGTATTAATCCAATACATATAAACATCTTCGTGATCTGTACCACCACCTTCTGCATTAAAAGTAACCTTTATTTCATAATATTCTTTATCGTTAATGGTGTCTTTTCCTATTAATTCTTTATTTACTGCGGCATCATTTAAACCAAAAGGCAGCTGCACAAAATAATGAACCGAATTCACTGAATTTGCATAAACGTTTTTCATAGAATCTGAAAGTTGTACTGCGGTATCTTTGTAATAACGGGTAAAACCTTCATTCTTTACTACGTCCCGGTATTGGGTACCGGTAGAATCGGCCAGGATGCGCTCTAATTCAAATTTCCCACCTTTTCTACTACTGCTATAGGAACCTTTTCTAAAATCGAAACTTATTTCGGCCTTTTTATAATTTTCTCCGCCTGCATTTTCAATGGCTTTATCTATAATTTGCTGCGCAGTTTCTTCATTAGAATTACATGCAAAAGTGAGTGCTATAATAAGTGCTCCTAAAAAGTATTTTTTCATCTTAAAAATTATAAAGATTACAGGCTGTTGAGATAACAAAATGGTTTGCAAAGGTAAATAAAATGATGAATTGACGGGTAACATTAGTCACACATAGCAGTTGTGATTTTCCTTATTTCATTTTCATTTTACTATTTTGCGGCTTCAAACTAAATACACCTATGAAAAAACAAATTTTACTTTTAGCATTTTTAAGCTTTGGATTATTCACAGCCTGTGACACAGATGATGATTCACCAAATGAAACACCGCAAATTAATGAAGAATTACTGGGCATCTGGTATATAGACGCTCTAATTGTTGAAGGTGAAGAAACACCTTATAACGACCACGAAGATTGCGGTAAGGATTATGTTGAATTCAACGAAGACGGAACTTACAGACAGATTGATATATGGGGTTGTGAAGAAGACGTTGATGAGGAAGGAACATACACCGCGACTGGTAACACCATTAGTCTTACCGTTTCTGGAAATGATGTGGTTGTTATGGATATTGTTACCCTAAATTCTGAAACGCTCCTCGTAGAAGGAATGGATGATGTTGATGATGACGGGGAAGAAGAAGTGGTACAACAGAGGTTTACAAGGGAATAACGGCTAATCCAACGGAAATTCGATATAAAGTGTTACGAATTCTGTAAATACAGGTAATGTTTCTGTAAAGCTTCCTATTTTTGTTTCTTATGAAGAAGACCAGCAATACCATAAATATAAAAAATAGAAAGGCCCGATTTGAATATGAAATCCTCGATAAATACGTGGCCGGGATAAAACTGGCCGGTACCGAGATAAAAGCCATTAGGCAGGGAAAAGCTTCTATAGCCGAAAGTTTTTGTGAATTTCAGAATCACGAATTATTCGTGATTAATATGCACGTTGAAGAATATTCTCACGCCACTCATTTTAACCATAATCCAAAAAGTGAGCGGAAACTCCTTTTGCAGCGCCGCGAATTACGAAAACTAGAAAAAGAAGTAAATAATTCCGGACTTACCATTATTCCGCTGCGAGTTTTTATTAACGACCGCGGACTCGCGAAAATGCAAATAGCGCTTGCAAAAGGTAAAAAACTCTACGATAAAAGAGAGACTATTAAAGACCGCGAAAGCAAACGAAAATTAGACAGGATTAAGAAAGAATACAAATAAATCCTGGATGCAGCCGGCAAAACAGATTCTCCCCTTAATTGTTTTTTCACAGTTTTGCTGCACCTCGCTTTGGTTTGCCGGCAATGCCGTGATGCCAGAGCTTTACCTAAACTTTAATTTAAACAACGAAGCGCTGGGGCATTTAACCTCTGCAGTACAATTCGGGTTTATTTTAGGCACGCTTATATTTGCTTTTCTAAGCCTTGCCGACCGGTTTCCACCTTCAAAACTCTTCTTTATCTCTGCGGTTTTTGGAGCAATTTTTAACCTGGGAATCGTTCTCGAAAATAACAATTTAAGTACATTACTATTATTGCGCTTTCTAACAGGATTTTCCCTGGCCGGAATTTACCCTGTAGGAATGAAAATCGCTGCAGATTATTACGATAAAGGTCTCGGGAAATCCCTTGGCTACCTGGTTGGCGCCTTGGTTTTAGGAACTGCTTTTCCTCATTTTTTAAAGACTTTTACCGGCACTGCAGAACTTCCCTGGCGCCGGGTAATTATAGCAACTTCTATTTTCGCATTTTTGGGCGGACTATTAATTTTTCTCTTTGTGCCAAATGGTCCTTTTAGAGAAGCAAAGGGAAAGTTTAAAACCGATGCTATTTTTAGCGTTTTTAAAAATAAAGATCTTCGCAGCGCCGCTTTCGGCTACTTTGGGCATATGTGGGAACTCTATACTTTTTGGGCCTTTGTACCCATTATTTTAACGAGTTATAAAATCTCATTTTCAGATAGCAATTTTGATATTCCATTCTGGTCTTTTATTACTATTGGAATTGGTAGTCTTTCCTGTATTTTAGGTGGGTATATTTCAGAATTTATGGGGGTTAAACGTACTGCGGCTAGCGCTTTGCTGCTATCAGGATTATGCTGTGTGGTTTTCCCGTTCGTTTTTCTTCAGCCTTCAGCAGCCCTCCTTATTGTATTTTTATGTTTTTGGGGAATTTTTGTAGTAGCAGATTCCCCCTTATTCTCAACACTGGTAGCCCGCAACGCCCCTCCCGAAATTAAAGGCACAGCCCTCACTATTGTAAATTCTATAGGTTTTGCTATTACTATTTTAAGTATTCAGTTAATTACTTATTTAAATCAAATAGAACCGGTTTATAGTCTTAGCCTACTTGCTGTAGGGCCGGCCCTGGGCTTGCGGGGATTATTTCAGAAGAAAAAAGTTTGATTTTCCGGTTTTAGCAATTTCAATAAACTATAATTATTTTGTCTAATTTGGCTGCATCAAAAAATTCATCATCATGCATCAAAAAATCATCATCATTTTTCTCTTTCTTTCCTCAATTAACTTATCTGCTCAAATAACCGGAAAACTTACCGACACCGAAAATAAAACGCTTCCCTACGTAAATATTTATACTGAAGATGGGAAATATGGAGCCACATCTAACGAAAACGGGATTTATGAATTGAAAATAACTAAACCGGGAGATTACAATTTAGTTTTTCAGTTTTTAGGATATCAAACACAGAAAAGATCGATCTCGGCGGAAAAGTTTCCTTATCAATTAGATATAAGTCTGCAAACGGAAACTACCAGTTTAGATGAAGTAAATATTTCATCAGGCGAAAATCCCGCAAACTCGATAATTAGAAAAGCCATTGATTTTAGGAAACGAAATGCCGAAAAGCTTGAAGCTTATACTGCCGATTATTATTCCCGCGGATTATGGCGAATTAAAAATGCCCCGGAAAAAATACTGGGACAGGAAGTTGGCGATCTTGGTGGCGGGCTGGACTCTACCCGAAGCGGTATCGTGTATTTAAGTGAAACAATTTCTGAAATTTCATACAAACGGCCCGATGATTTTAAGGAAAAGATCATTGCTTCAAAAGTGAGTGGCGACGATAATGGTTTCAGTTTAAATTCGGCGCAGGAATCTTATTTTTCATTCTATGAAAATACCATTGAGATTAATAGCGAAATGGTTTCTCCAATCGCAGAATATGCTTTTAACTACTACGATTATAAGTTAGATGGAATTTTTTATGATGAAAATGGGAACCTCATCAACAAGATAAAAGTAAGTCCGAAGCGTGAAAAAGACCGTGTTTTTTCAGGCCATATTTATATTGTTGAAGAGCTTTGGCAAATTTTTGGTGTAGAATTGCAAACCACCGGTCAGGCCATACAGGTGCCTCCCATTGAGACTTTAGATTTTAAACAGAACTACCGCTTTTCTAAAGAAAACGGGTTTTATGTTCAAATTTCACAAACGGTAGATTTTGAATTTGCCATGTTTGGAATTTCAGGAGATGGAAGATTTACAGCGGTTTACAGCGATTATAATTTTGACCCAGAATTCAATAAAAATGATTTTGGCAGCGAGATAATGTCTTTTGCCGAAGCTGCCAATAAAAAAGATTCGGCTTACTGGGAAAAATTGCGACCGGTGCCTTTAACAGATGAAGAAATTAACGATTATGTAAAGAAAGACAGCATTCAAACTCTTAGAAATTCTAAGCCTTATTTAGATTCTATAGATAACGTGCGAAATAAATTCAACCTAACCGCTCCAGTTTTTGGTTATTCCTGGCAGGATTCTTTCAAAGACAGGTATTTTAATATAAGTTCCCCGCTTATGGGTACGCATTTTAATACCGTGCAGGGCTGGAATACTTCTACCACAATTTCTTACCGCCAAAATGATAATGAAGATGAGAACTCCGGGAAATTCTGGCGTTTGTATTCCACACTTAATTATGGTTTTAGCGACGATCGTTTTAGGATAAAAGGAGGTTTTCAGAAGCAATTTAATAATTCCAGCAGACCGGTATTGAGGATTTCTGGCGGAATAGAAACTGCGCAAATTAATAATAGAACTCCAATCTCTGAGCGATTAAACGATATTACTACCATCTTTTTTGAACGTAATTACCTCAAACTTTATGAACGTTCTTTTGCTGAAATTTCTTATCAGCAAGAAGTTTTTAATGGCTTATACTTTTTTGGCGATTTAAGTTATGAAAACAGAAATCCGCTATTTAACAATACAGGCCAGGTAATTATTGATAATGATGATGTTCAATACACTTCCAACAATCCAATAGATCCTCAACATTTTGGTACCATTTTATTCAGAGAACACGACATTTTTAAACTAAACCTTAATACCCGAATTAGGTTTGGACAGAAATATATGAGTTATCCCAGCGGAAAATTTAATATTAACAACGAGAAATATCCTACACTGTATTTTGGCTATGAAAAAGGTTTTGGTGCCAGTTTAGAAGAATATAATTACGATCAATTTAAAGCTTCGGTTACACAAACATTTAAACTGGGCAATAAAGGTGAATTTGGTTATAACTTAAACGGAGGAACATTTTTAAATGCTGAAGATATGGCGTTTGTAGATTACCGCCATTTTATTGGCAATCAAACCCGGGTAAACAATGGATTTACCAATTTATCAAGGTTTAATCTTTTACCCTATTATACAATGAGTACTAATAATACCTATGCTGAAGCTCACGCTGAACACGATTTTAAAGGCTGGATTTTAGGGAAAATTCCCTTTATAAATCAGTTGAATTATAATTTAGTTGTAGGCGCGCACGCACTTTATACGGAAGACCAAAAACCTTATTCTGAATATTCTGTAGGTATAGATAATCTCGGTTTTGGAAAATACAGACTGCTAAGATTAGATTACGTAGTTTCCAATATGGATGGCCAACGAGAAGGTGCTTTTATTTTTGGCCTGAAGTTTTTAGGGGTATTGGATTAAAAGCACCCTAACCCCCGAAGGGGAACTCAAAGTTTTTATGCCAGGAATACTTGAAATCTATTATAAATTATAAAGCAAACTTAGTGTGATTTAGAAGTTAATCCGGGATAACGGAACTTTTGAAGGTAGGTATTAAAAAACCTCACAGGTTCAAAATCTGTGAGGTTTTTTTGAATGTCATAGAAATGAAAAATCTTTAAGAAGGTTGCTTCGTTCCTCGCAATGACGAGTGGAACATAGGTCGCCTATTCTTCTTCCCCGGAATTATCTTTATCGGCTGAATTTTCTTCTTCAGTGGTAGCAAAATCGGTAATGCCGTTTTTAATTAGAAGGTTATACCATTGAAAGATCTTTTTTATATCACTGGCATAAACCCGGTCTACATCATAATCCGGAAGAATTTCAGCGAAATAATTCTCCAATTCAGTTTTATTAGATTTATGGCTAATTGCTTCTCCTCCATCTTCCTTTTCTTTGATCTTTTCAAAGATTTCTGCAAGCGGAACTTCTTCCGTGTACGTATAAATAGCAATTTCGCTCAATAAACTTACGTTATGGCGAATGTTCACGGCCATTTTTTTTCCGTCAGGAATTGATTTTACAATAAATCCGCCACGACTTTGAGCGGTTAATTCATATAAACCGGGTTTTCCCGAAATCGCTAATATTTTATCTAATCCCATAAAGTGTGTGTTAAATTTTGGCTGGCAAATATCAGCTGCCAGAACTAATTATCAAAGTGATTACCGGCCTTTTTTCATTTCCGGAAAACGCATTTTATACTCTATTTTTATTTTCCCTTTTGAAATGCCGGCGAGTTTTCCTTTTAGCAAACGCTTTTTTAAGCTGGAAAGTTTATCGGTAAATAAAATTCCTTCAATATGGTCGTATTCGTGCTGAATTACCCGCGCTGCCAAACCGGTAAAAGTATCTCGATGTGAATTAAAATTCTCATCCTGGTACTCTATAGTAATCTTTGGCTTTCTAAATACGTCTTCTCTAATTTCAGGAATACTTAAACAACCTTCGTTAAAAGCCCATTCTTCCCCTTCTTCTTCCACGATCTTAGGATTAATAAAAACCTTTTTAAGTTTTTTGAGTTCTTCCCGTTCCTGCAGTTCCAGTTCTTCATCTTCTGCAAACGGACTTGAATCTACAAGGAATAAACGTATAGGACGACCAATTTGTGGCGCTGCCAAACCTACTCCAAAAGCATTATACATGGTTTCCCACATATTATCTATTAACTCATCCAGTTTTGGATAATCTTCCGGAATTTCTTTACATTTTTTTCGTAAAACCGGATCTCCGTAAGCTACAATTGGTAAAATCATTCTTCTTAGAATTTATATTTTATAATGAATAATTTATAATATTATTTTCCGGAATTTTGGTTTCTTACCGCGGTGATTCTAGACGCGATAAAGATCGATGTCAACTCTTTGGCTTCAATTATCAATTCTTTTGAATCTTTCTCATTTAGCAGATATTCATCCTTCGCGAATTCTATCCAGAAAATACATTCATCAGCTTCTTCAATTACTATTCCTAATTTTGAAATAAAAGCTTTTTTTGATTGCCCCAAACATGCGGCCCTGTAATTCGCTGCAACCGAAGTACTACATCTAATTAACTGACCCTCAATATGGCTTCCTAATTTATTTTTTGGAAGATTTATCGCTAGTTTTACACATTTATGCGCAAACACGTTGGAACGATTAATTAAGTCAGTTTTCATTAAATTAAACAACTTAAATTATAAATTATTCAATAGGCATTATACATTTTAAGCCTACTCGTATAAATAAGTTTGCAGAATAATCGTCGCGCTTATTTCATCTATAAGTGCCTTATCTCTACGCTTTTTCTTTTTGAGTCCGCTGTCTATCATAGACTGAAATGCCATTTTTGAGGTGAACCTTTCATCTATTCTTTTTACCGGCATTTCCGGAAATTTTTTAGTGAACACTTTTAAAAATTCCTGGATATACACCTCACTTTCAGAAGCTGAATCATCTTTTTGTTTGGGTTCTCCCACCAACACCAATTCAACATTTTCTGCAGTAAAATATTTCTCAAGAAATTCAAGTAATTCTGGAGTCTTTACTGTAGTAAGTCCCGAAGCAATCATTTTCAGTTCATCACTTACGGCAATACCGGTGCGTTTTGTCCCAAAATCAAGTGCCATAATTCGTGCCATCTGCAAAATTTGCGCAAAGGTAATGTTTATATTGCTTTACCACCAAAATTTAGCCTTAAGCTCTTATATTTGCTAAAAATCAAGAAAAATGGATCATTTAGAAGCTAAGATCAATGAAGCCTGGGAAAACCGGGATTTACTAAAAGAAACAGAAACCATAAAGGCCATTCGCGAAGTTGTATCTTTATTAGATGCAGGTAAATTAAGAACCGCCGAACCTACCGAAAACGGTTGGCAGGTAAACGAATGGGTTAAAAAGGGTGTGGTACTTTATTTCCCTATCCAAAAAATGGAAACTTTAGAGGCCGGGATTTTTGAATACCATGATAAAATTCCATTAAAGAGAGGTTATAAGGAAAAAGGAATTCGAGTAGTTCCTAATGCTGTGGCAAGACACGGAGCCTATATTTCCAGCGGAGTAATCATGATGCCGAGTTATGTGAATATTGGCGCTTATGTAGACGAAGGCACCATGGTAGATACCTGGGCTACCGTTGGTAGTTGCGCTCAAATTGGTAAAAACGTTCACCTTAGTGGTGGCGTTGGAATTGGTGGTGTTTTAGAGCCCTTACAAGCTGCACCGGTAATTATTGAAGATAATGCATTTTTAGGGTCAAGAAGTATTGTGGTTGAAGGCGTTAAAGTTGAAAAAGAAGCCGTTTTAGGCGCGAATGTAGTGTTAACTGCTTCAACTAAAATTATTGATGTTACCGGCGATGAACCTAAAGAAATGAAGGGAATTGTACCGGCAAGATCGGTAGTTATTCCGGGTAGTTATACCAAGAAATTCCCTGCAGGAGAATATAATGTACCCTGTGCACTTATTATTGGAAAACGAAAAGAATCTACCAATAAAAAAACTTCGCTAAATGATGCTTTACGCGAATATAATGTCGCGGTGTAATTTTAGCTATAGGAAAGCTAGCAGTAGAATTGCCAATGAAAATACTTATAATTCAGCAAAAAATGATTGGGGATGTTCTTACATCCTCAATCTTATTTGAAGCCATTCGGAAGAAGTATCCGGAAGCTGAATTACATTATCTAATTTACCCGCATACTAAACCCGTAATAGAAAATAACCCTTTTATAGACAAGGTTATTTCGTTTCATCCACAGAAATATAAAAATCCGTTTAATTTTCTCAAATTTCTTTTTAAGATTAGAAAAGAAAAGTACCAGGTGGTTATAGATGTTTACTCTAAAGCAAACTCAGCTATCATTACTGCGTTTACTAATGCTGAAATGAGGATTTCCTATAAAAAATGGTATACTTCATTTTTATATAATAGGGTATTTAATAGAAATATAAAGCCAGAAATTGAAGCTGGGGTAGCTATAGAAAAACGCCTTCAGTTTTTAAAGCCTTTAAATTTAGACCCAACTTTAGCTATAAAACCTAAAATATATTTAACTGAAGAAGAATCACTACAAGCGAAAAATATATTAGATGATAAAGGGCTTTTAGGTGAAACATCACTTTTTATGATTTCAGTACTGGGAAGTTCTCCAGAAAAGACCTATCCGGCAGAGTATTTGGCTCAATTATTAGATGTAATTGTACAGGAAACCTCTGGAAATCTTTTATTTAATTATATTCCTTCTCAAACAGAAAAAGCTTTAGAAGTTTATAATCATTGCCTGCCTGTAACGCAACAACATATTCATCTAAAGATTTTCGGAAAAAGTTTGCGTGAATTTATGGCTTTAACAAGCTATTGCGATGCTATGATAGGCAATGAGGGAGGTGCCATAAATATGGCAAAAGCACTTAATATTCCCACTTTCGCAATTTTTTCGCCTTCAATTAAAAGAATAAACTGGAATATTTATGAAGATGGACTAAAACAGGTGTCTACTCATCTTGAAGACTATTTTCCCGAAGAATTTAAAAACAAATCTAAACAACAGATACGCAAAAAAACTCCGGCACTTTACAAAAAATTTAAACCGCATTTTATTAAGCCTTATTTAATAAAATTTCTGAAAAGACTTAAATAATGAATTATAAATTCTTAATATATATAAGTTATAGCTATGCATTTCCCATTGGAGAGCCTTTAGAAAAGGAAATCCAAAAGCGGGGGTATGAGATAAAATGGTTTGCCGATGTAGAAGAAACCAAAGCAAAGTTTAGTGAAGACAAAGCGGTTTTACAAAATATCCAGTCGGTTATAGATTACCAACCGCATATTATTTTAAGTATTACCAATAATATTGCCGATTTCCTGCCGGGTTTAAAAGTGCAGGTTTTTCATGGTATAGCTCCGAGTAAACGAAATTTTACTAAAGGACATTTTAGAATTCGTGGTTTTTTTGATCTTTATACCACGCAAGGACCATTTACTACTAAACCCTTTAAAGATCTACAAAAAAAACATCAGCATTTTGAAGTAGTTGAAACAGGTTGGCCCAAACTTGACCCCTTATTTCCACTGGTAGAAGTGCCTCACGAGAAACCAACAATTTTAGTATCCTCCACTTTTAGTAAAAAGCTTAGCCTGGCTTATAACGACGAAGTGATTAAGGAAATAGAACGTATTTCTAAAAATGGAGAATGGCAATTTAAGGTTGTGCTTCATCCTAAATTACCCCAGGAAAGGCTTGATAAATTTAGGGAAATTGAAAACGAGAACCTTAAGTATTATGACACCACAGATCTAATTCCGTTGTTCCAGGAAAGCGATGTGCTTTTAGCAGATTCAACCTCGGTGGTTACTGAATTTCTGCTTCAGGAAAAACCGGTAGTAACTTTTAGAAACAGCCAGCCCGGCCCGCATTTAATTAATATAACTGAAGTTGATAAAATTGAAAATGCTTTACAAAATGCACTTGATCCTGATGTGAGTTTATTGGAAGAAATTCGAGAATTCAATGCAAACATGCATCCTTATAAAGATGGCAAATCCAGCGAACGACTTATTGAAGCTGCTATAGATTTCTTACACGCCGATAAAAGCTATTTAAAACCAAAACCATTAAATATTATTCGAAAAATGAAAGTGCGTAAAAACCTGGGCTTCTACCCCTTAAAAACTTATCGTAAACCTCCTACCTATTAATTAAGGAGATATTTTTCAATGATTAAAATTCCGTAGCTGTAATTTCGGAAGTCATTTAAACAGGAAATAACTTTATTCTGGAAATATTTAAACCCCGATTACTTATTTTTATAAACGCCAATAAAAGCTTTAAAATCTTTGTAATATCTTTTACTTGTTAAGCTTAGCCTGTTTTTAAAGCTCAAAAATCTCCAGGAATTAAAGCTGACCAAGTTCTCCATAATTTCTGCAGTTCGTTCTTTTGAAATATGGAATTCATAAAGTTTTTTAGGGTCTACATTTCCGTAGCCAGAAAATCTATTTACTTTATTTTTTGAGTGAATAATACTCAACCAGAGTCTTTGGTTTTTAATTCTGGTCATATTTTTTTCATATTTCCAGGAACCATGACGATTTCTAAACCAAACCGTTTTAAAATCTTCCTTTTTTTCTATGAGGCTAATAAAAGGGTTATTCAATTTTGTTAAAGCCCCTAAACGTGTGTTTTTTCCTGTTTCCAGGGTATAGCCATCAATGATATCAAGCGCCTGGTGATCTTGTTTTTTAAAATAGCTTTGCACTACATTGGTATAATTCTCATGAATACAATCATCGTTATCTAGCCGGGAGGTAATTATATATTCCCGAGAATCGAGCTTATTAATATTATTTACAATTTCCGGTAAAAAATTATTCATTCCGTCAATAAAAAATGGAAGAAAATTATCGTAAGATTTTCTATAATTCTCTACTTTTTCTTTATAAACTTCAGGAGTATTAATATCAAAGAAAACTAACCATTTAAAATTTTGATTAGTTTGATTTTTAACTGATGTAAAGCAAAAATTTTCAAATAAATCAAAGCGCTCTTCTAACCATTCTTCGGTGAGTACTTTTTCGTTATTTTTTGTGGTAGTCCAGTCTTCAGCTCTTAAATTAAAGCGTGTAAGAATATAGTGTTGAAACATAATTGTAAATTATAATTGACTCTCTAAAGTTTAAATTTTTTCTTAAATGCTTTTTTGCGAACAAAACTTTCCTGGAATTTTCTAATATAAAACCACATTGCCTCAAAAACCTCTTCTTCATTTTTATCGATTTGCTTCGCATATTCATTGGCCATAATTCTCACCACCTCCTTTTCTTGCGTTAGCCTCGAGAAATTTTTCATTCGTTCTGAAAAATTAAGAGCTTTAAAATTCATTCTATTTAAATCTACCAGAAAAAATTTAGGATTTCCCTCATTTAATCTGATGAGTGTATTGCCGGGTGAATTATCCAGAAACTCAATTTCTTTCTCATGAAGTTCAAAAATAAACCGGGTAAATGCTCTTAAAATGGCTTCGTGACCGGCTTTATTTAAATCAATCTCTCTGTATGTCAAATCATAACTAAGCTGCTCACTTAAATAAAAACTTCGTAAAAAAGAAAAAGCAGTGGTTTCTTCTACATAGGCAATAGGCTGAGGAGTACCTACATTTTTACTCAATAAATATTCAGCATATTTAAAAGAACGTTCGGCTTTAGATTTTCTAACAAAGCGATAAGCTATTTTATTTACGGCATTGGGAATTTTAAAAGATTTCACGTTAATCTTAATTCCATTCAATTCAAATAATTTCAGTTTATTACGCTTCCCGTCTACCAGCATGTCACCGGTTTCATTAAAATTATGAATTAAATTTTCAATTTCAGCCTGGAGATTCCGGTGATTTTCTGAAGTTATAATTTTCATAGAAACTAATTAAGCTATAATCGCTATAGCGGCAAATTTAGGATATAATATATCCAAAAGTATAAATAGCGACCAAATATTATGAATACAGCCGCGTTTTTGTTGAATTTGAATTGAAATAACGAATTAGATTAAGGGAGATATGGTTTGGAATAATTAAACTACAAATTTAATATTATATTCGCCCCTAAAGTTAATATGACGAAATGAGCGCCGCAGTTGTGATTCCTGTTTACAAGCAAGAAATGTCTAAAATGGAAGAAATTTCATTGATGCAATGCTTAAAAATTCTAGGCGATTTTCCAGTATTTATTATTTGTCCAGAAAACTTTAATAAACAATCTTACGAAAAATTTAATCTAACTTTTGAAGAATTTGAAGCTCATTATTTTAAAGATATTTCGGGTTATAGTAGCTTAATGTTAGCCTCTCCCTTTTACGAACGCTTTCTAAATTATGACTATATTTTAATTCATCAATTAGATGCTTTTATCTTTAAAAATGAATTAGAAAATTGGTGTAGTAAATCTTACGATTATATTGGAGCACCCTGGTTGGCTACCAATAACCTTACTTCCAAAATCTTGAAACCTTTTCAATCTAAAAAGAAGAAAAAAAGGGCTCCTATTTTTTATAAAGTAGGAAATGGAGGGCTTTCCCTGCGTAAAACACAGAATTTTTATCAAATTTCCAAAGAACTTGCGCCTTTAATTAAAGAACAGCTTGAGAAAAAAGATGAAATTTATGCAATTGAAGATGTATTTTGGTCTTTAAAAGTACCTGAATATTTCCCAAATTTCAACATTCCCGATTATAAAACTGCTGCTGCATTTGCTCTGGATAGAAAACCTAAAATTGGTTTAAAAATAAATGCAGGCCAATTACCATTTGGTTGCCACGGATTTAATAAACCAAAAGTTGTTGATTTCTGGATGCCAATAATTAGAGCGCAATTTCGAAAGAAATAAGCGATAACAATTACTCTAACCCGGCCTATGGCATTAAAATATTTGTAATTTTACCGTAGTTTTGTACTTAATTTCAGTCCAAATAATCAACTATAAAATATGAATATTCTCCATCTTTCGGCTGTTAGAAACTGGGGCGGTGGGGAAAAGCATATTGAAAATTTATGTTTAGAACTGGCTGAATTAAACCCCGAAGTAAGCAATTTGGTTCTATGTAAAAGAGGTGATTTATTTGAAAAAAGCCTTCAAAAGAATAACCTGCCGTATGCCGCTGCACCTATTATAACCAATTTTGATTTTCGGTATATTATTAAATTAATTAGCCTGGTTAAAACAAAACAAATTAACCTTATTCATATTCACGATCCTACAGCACTGGCTTTTGCTGTGTTCGCAGATAAGTTTACATCGCTACCACCTTTTATCTTCAGCAAAAAAACCTCTTTTCCTATTAGAGGTAGAAAACGTACCCTTTATAAATACAATTATCCAAAAATTAAAAAGATTCTTTGTGTTTCAGAAAAGAGTAAAAACATAATTGGAGAAAATATTAATGATTCTTCAAAACTTGTGAAAATCTATCACGGCTTTAGACTGGAAAGAGAGCAATTTAAGAGCAAGAGGGAAGACCTCTTAGCCGAATTGAATATTCCGAAAGAGAAAACCATTATAGGAAACATCGCTAACCATATTTGGCCAAAAGATCTGGAAACTTTTCTAAAAGTCGCGCACCATTTAATTTATACCCAAAACCGCACAGATCTTTACTTTGTACAAATTGGATTTTATTTTAGGGAAACCCCGCATTTGTTGAAACGACTGAAAGAACTGAGACTGGAAGACCACGTTAAATGCTACGGATTTAAAAATAATGCATCAAGATTCTTTAAAATTTTTGATTATTTCCTTTTAACCTCCCAGGTAGAAGGTCTCCCCAATGTAATCTACGAAGCTTTTTACCACAAAGTTCCTGTAATTGCTACAAATGTGGGTGGAATTCCCGAAATTGTGGCCCATTTAGAAAACGGACTTTTAGCCGATGCTTTTGATGCTGAAAAACTGGCTGAACATATCCTGTTTTTAGAAAAAAACCGGGAGTTAATTCCGCGTTTTACTGAAAATGCCCATAGAAAATTGGTAGAAAATTTTACTACTAAACAAATGGCAAAACAAACACTACAAGAATACAAAAACGTCCTTTATGGAAGATCTTAAAACCGAAATACAAAACGCCTTAGCCACTTTAAAACGCGGCGGACTTATACTCTACCCTACCGATACGGTTTGGGGAATTGGTTGCGATGCCACCAATGCTGAAGCGGTAGAAAAAGTTTATAAACTTAAAAATCGACATGAAAGTCAGGCGCTTATTTGCCTGGTTTCAGATTATAAAATGCTCAATCAATTTGTAGAAGATGTGCCGGAAGTAGCTTACGATATCTTAAAATTTGCCAGAAAACCCACAACCATTATTTATGACGATCCAATTCGCGTAGCCGAAAATTTAATTGCCGATGATAATTCTTTGGCAATTAGGGTTTCAAAAGATAAATTCAGTAACGATTTGGCAAAAAGATTTAGAAAACCAATTGTTTCTACATCGGCCAACATAAGTGGTGAAAAAACACCCGGATCTTTCGCTGAAATAAGCCCCGAAATTTTAGAAGGTGTGGACTATATAGTAAATTTGCAGAAAAATAAAAAATCGGCTAAACCCTCGGCCATCATTAAATTAAGCAATGATGGGAAGGTAAAAGTGATTAGGAAATAAGTGCAATTAAATAACTTTTTTCCGTCAAGCTGAACTTGTTTCAGCTTCTAAGATCTTTTAACTATTAACAACTTAGATCCTGAAATAAATTCAGGATGACGTTTCCTAAGAATCCCCGCAAAAGAGTTCAAAATGAAAGGGCTTTAACGATTTAAAAGTTTACAAAGAAATTACAATAGTGAAGAATTATAAAGGAGCCTTAACCCACAATATTTTTAGAGTCATTACCCAGGCCTCAGAAGAACTCAATCTGGAAAGTTATGTTATTGGAGGCTTTGTTCGGGATCATATTTTGCAACGTGGGGAGCCTAAAGATATTGACATAGTTACGGTGGGCAGTGGGATAGAATTAGCAAGAAAAGTAGCTAAAATCCTTCCGCATAAACCAAAAGTCCAGGTTTTTAAAAACTATGGTACGGCGATGCTCCGCGCATATGATATGGAAATTGAATTTGTAGGCGCTCGCAAAGAAAGCTATCAAAAAGATAGTCGCAAACCCATCGTGGAAGACGGTACTTTAGAAGATGACCAAAATCGTAGAGATTTCACTATAAATGCGCTGGCGCTTGGTTTGAATGAAAATAACTTCGGAAATCTTTTAGATCCTTTTAATGGGTTTGAAGATTTGAAGTCTAAAATCATTAAAACTCCGTTAGATCCCGATATCACGTACTCTGATGATCCACTTCGAATGCTTCGTGCTATTCGTTTTGCCACGCAACTTAATTTTAAGATTGAAGAGGAATCTTTAGATGCGATTACCAGAAATAAGAAACGCATCAAAATTATTTCAAAAGAAAGAATTACCGACGAGTTGCATAAAATCATGCTGGCCGAAAAACCTTCAAAAGGCTTTTCGCTATTACATAAAACAGGATTACTTCATATTATAATGCCAGAATTAACCGCTCTGGAAGGTATAGACGAAATTGAAGGCCAAAAACACAAAGATAATTTTTGGCATACCCTGGAAGTGGTAGATAATATCTCAGAAAATACCGATAATCTTTGGCTTCGTTGGGCCGCATTATTACACGATATTGGAAAGGCCCCGACAAAAAAATTTCATAAAAAAATTGGGTGGACTTTTCACGGGCACGAATTTGTAGGAGCGAAAATGGTTTTTAAACTATTTAAACGACTTCGACTGCCTTTGAATGAAAAGATGAAATATGTGCAAAAATTGGTTTTAATGAGTTCGCGGCCTATTGCGATTGTAGATAACGACGTAACCGATTCTGCCGTACGCCGACTTATTTTTGACGCGGGTGAAGATATTGAAGATTTAATGACACTTTGTGAGGCCGATATAACTACTAAAAATCCGAAACGCTATAAACAGTACCACAATAATTTTAAGGTGGTTCGCACTAAGATGAAAGAGGTAGAAGAACGCGATCACGTTCGTCAATTCCAACCTCCGGTAAGTGGTGAAGAAATTATGAAAACTTTTAATATTAAACCTTCCCGGGAAATAGGTATAATAAAAGAAACCATTAAAGAAGCAATTCTGGAAGGAGAAATTCCCAACGAGCACGAAGCGGCCAGGGAATTGATGCTAAAAAAGGGAAAGGAACTGGGTTTATCAGTAAACAGTGGGCAGTCTCAGTAGTTTGCAGTAGAAATAAAGATTAAATAAAATGTATAGAAAATCGGTTAAAATTTCCCTTATCCTGGTTTACCTGGTAATTATTGCCGGTGCAGTGGTAAGAATGACGGGCTCCGGGATGGGTTGTCCAGACTGGCCTAAATGTTTCGGTTATTATATTCCACCTACAGAAGTTTCAGAATTGGAATTTCAGGCCAATCGAGAATATGAAAAAGGACAGGTGATAATTGTTGATGAGACTTTGAAAGTAGCAGCAACCGATTTTACTTCCGAAGAAAATTATTCCGAAGAAAACTGGGAAACTTACACCAAACACGATTACGCTATTTTTAATCCTGCGCATACCTGGGTGGAATATATCAATAGGCTCGCGGGTGCTTTGGCCGGTTTTGCCGTGCTAATTATGGCAGTACTTTCCTTCAAAAAATGGAAGAAAAGAAAAAGAATTACTCTCCTCTCCTGGTTTAGCGTTTTTCTTATGGGATTCCAGGCCTGGCTTGGCGCCACCGTAGTGTATTCAGTTTTATCGCCGGTTAGAATCACCATCCATATGGTGATGGCGCTGGTAATAGTAGCGCTCTTGCTCTATTTATTATTTATTGCCGAAGAAAAAGTTAAAAACAAAGTTCCGAATAGAACTTTCAGAAACTTAATGATTCTCGCCGTGGGATTAACATTAATCCAGGTGGTTTTAGGAACCCAGGTAAGACAGCTGGTTGATGAGCAGGTTAAAATACTTGGATACGATGCAAAAGAATTATGGTTGGCTAATCCCGACCTTAACTTTTATGTACACCGCAGTTTTTCAATTCTTGTTCTTTTTGTAAACCTTGTACTCTGGTGGAAAAACCGAAAACTTCAGCTTCAATTTGGAAAGATAAACTGGGTCTTAATATTACTTTTATTAGAAATCGCTACCGGAATTGCGATGTATAATTTTGATTTTCCAGTCCTTTCCCAACCGCTTCATTTGGTAATTGCCTCGGTATTGTTCGGATTTCAGTTTTATTTATTATTGGAAAGCTTTGCGGCGGGCAGAAAGTTGAAAACTTTGTAACTTTGCCCCTTAAAATTTGATATTATGGTTTACCGATTTAGAGTAATTCTTGATGCTGAAGAAGATGTATTTAGAGATATAGAAATACTACAGGAAAGTAGCCTGGAAGACCTTCATAACACCATTTTGCAATCGTTTGGCTTTGACGGCACAGAAATGGCTTCCTTCTATTTAAGCGATGAAAAATGGGAACAGGGAGAAGAATTCTCTCAGTTTGATATGGGTGGTGAAGTACGGTTAATGAACGAAACCAGCCTTGAGTCTATTTTAGATGAAGACAATAGAAATATAATCTATATTTACGATTTTCTAAAGATGTGGACTTTCTTAATTGAACTTGCCCAGATTGGTGAAATTGAAGCTGGTAGAGATTATCCAAACCTTATGTTTGTTCACGGCCAACTGCCTGATAGTGCACCAGATAAAGATTTTGTAGGCGAAGACGATGAAGACGCCGGTGGGGGCGATATGTTTGACCAGGGATTTAACACCAACGATTACGACGATCTTTCTTTTGATGAAAATTGGAATTAATTGCGAAGCAATGATCCCGAACTTGTTTCGGGAACCTGGTTTTCCGTCATCCTGTCCCGAGGCGTCGGGATTAATTCAGGATCTAAGTCGTTCCTATTTCATTAAGAATCGTCATTACGAACGGAGTGAAGTAATCTTCAACTTAAATTACCAAAATCTGACAGATTGCTTCGTACCTCGCAATGACGATAACTTAAATAATAAAATTTTAGCTACAGTTTATCCCTTATATTCGGGACGGAAAATAACAATACTAAGATTTCCGCCTTCGCGGAAATGACAAAACCATATACTGAATGATCAACCTTTTTAATGCGCAAATTGAATCCCTTTCTATTCACAGGGTTGGGAACAAAAGCCGAAACGAGAATATTTTTCTCTCTGCGGCTCCTTATCAATTAAACGATGAAATAACTCCTTTGATAAAGGAATATTTTCTAAAACCTTTTAGAGAAAAAGAGGAAAATTACTTCAATTTTTCTCACGAAACCGATCTTGAATTCAATGAATTATATAACCTGGCGAATGGAGTTTTTGACGATCCGGGAAATATTCACGAAGCTTCAAAAAAGATCACCACTTTATTGTTTGAGCAATCTTCCCATCCGCACATAAAAAGCGGGGAAGTTTATGTAGTTTATTTTGAAAACCTACAGATTGATAATGAAAAAGTTTCAGGAATCGGGATTTTTAAATCTGAATTAAAACACGATTTTCTTCAGTTTGAAGAAAATGGCAGCATTTTGGAGATGATTGTTCAGCAGGGAATAAACCTCAACAAACTCGATAAAGGCGCACTAATTTTCAATAAAAATCGCGAAGAAGGCTACAAAATCCTTTCGGTAGATTCTAATAAATACGATACCAAATACTGGCTGGAAAACTTTTTAGGTGTAGATGTAATGCGCGATGAGAATTACAATACCAAAAGTTACCTGAATTTCTGCAAGAACTTCGCTAAAGACGTGGTTTTACCTGCGGAAGATAAAAAGGAAGAAGTAATGTTTATGAACCGAAGTATGGATTACTTCGCGAAAAATGACGATTTTGAAGAAAGTAATTTCCTGAATTCGGTAATTGATAATCCAGAATTATTACCTGAATTTCAGCATTATAAAACCGAAAAAGCACCTAAATACAAAATTGAAGATCTTACCAATTTCCCTATCGCCAACAAAGCGGTAACCGATGCGCGAAAGAAAATTAAAAGCGTAATTAATCTTGATACGCATATTCAGATTAAAATGGACTTTGTAAACGCAGAGTCTGCCGATAAGTTTGTGGAAAAAGGTTGGGACGAAGAAAAGCAAATGTATTACTACCTTGTTTATTTTAATAAGGAAGAGAAAAGTTAAGAGAATTTTCTAAAAAAGAATAGCCACGAATACACCAATAATATTTGTGGATTCAGAGAGATAACCAGCCCTCACAGATTTTTGAAATCTGTGAGGGCTTTTTTATTCCTACGAACTTTCCAGCAAACGTTTCATATTTACATCTTCATAATTGCGGCGTACAAAATCTAGCGCCGTTCTAAGAATCTGGCCCATAGTACTGGCTCTTTTAAACTTTATATCCTTGGTATATTTATAAAGATCGCTTCTTAAGGTTTTTACATTTGCCTGGGTAGAAACGTGATCGTTAATCATACAACGCAGCAATTCTTTGTATCGCGGGCGGGTATTAATAATCCTTTTTGCCAGCAGGGAACGCTCTTCTTTTCTATACTGTTCTATTGAAGATTCCTGGAGTTTGTCCTGCACCAACTCCACCATTTTTAAATTCTCTTTAAAAAACTGCGGACGGTAAACTTTCAAATTCCCTTCAAAACATTGCTGATCAAAGTCTATTGCCCTAATTTGATATTCCACATGGTCAAAATCGTGCGTGGGAATCACCACGTAATTATAAGAACGCATATCTCCCAAAAGCCTTACGGTGCAACGTTCATTAAACTTTACAAATTGTTTGGCAATTTGCGTCTGTGCCCTATTATCACAACTCGGTAAATGATCTTCAATAAATACATCACCCGGAATTCCGGCAATATGTTCTTCAATTAAAGTGTCTTTATAAACCAGGAAATTAATTCGGTGAGGAGAAAGTAAATGCTCAAATTCGAGTCCGTAGATTCGGGAAGCATCAGCTTTTTTCACATAGAAATAGGTAAAACTATCGTTAAGGATATTTCGAACTTTTATGCGGAAAGGTTTCGAATTTCCAAAAGTACAGTAATCTATAGCATCTACATTTAAAAATTCCAGGGAATCGTCACTTCCGTCAGAATGCATTATGGTATATACCTGTTTCAGGCTGTTATCTATTTCTTCCCGTTCAAAATCTGGATAATAGCAACGCACCCAAAACGTATCTTCTTCGTGCTGATCGTACACCACCACCGATCCGGAAAAGCGCAATAAATCATCATAGAAAACCGGAATTTTAGTGTTTCGGTTATGTTTGGCCAGATATCGATTCAACCTTTCATTTACGGCAAATGAAGGTTTCTTTTTAGACATCAGCTTTTCTTCCATATTATGTGTGCTTTTTATCAAAAATAAGCTTTCTCAAGCGAAATCTGTAACAATTCCATAACTTCGTCGTCATACTTTAAACTTTTCTTCAATTTTGGAAACAATTCTAAGTCTCAAAGACCTTACTAAAAAATATGGCGCACTTACCGCGGTAGACAAACTGTCTTTTACCATAGAAAAAGGCAATGTTTACGGTATTTTAGGGCCTAACGGAAGTGGAAAATCTACTACGCTCGGGATGGTACTTAACGTAGTCAATAAAACTTCTGGCGAATTTGCATGGTTTAACGGAAACACAGATACGCACGAAGCTTTAAAGAAAGTGGGCGCCATTATAGAACATCCCAATTTTTACCCTTATATGACAGCGGCGCAAAACCTGGCTTTGGTGTGTAAGATTAAAGATGTTCCAAAAGATAAAATTGATGAAAAACTGGAAATTGTTGGATTGCTGGATAGAAAAGACAGTAAATTTAGAACATTTTCTTTGGGGATGAAGCAACGCCTGGCAATTGCCTCTGCCCTTCTTAACGACCCTAAAATTTTAATTTTAGACGAGCCTACCAACGGACTGGATCCGCAGGGAATTCATCAAATTCGGGAAATAATTAGAAAGATCGCTGCCGGCGGAACTACCATTTTACTTGCTTCACATTTACTGGATGAAGTTGAGAAAGTTTGTTCTCACGTGGTGATTATAAGAAACGGCAAGAAACTTTATAGCGGCCCGGTAGATGCTATAAATGCCAGCCACGGTTTCTTTGAATTGCAGGCAAAAAACATGCAGCTACTTCAGGAATTACTAATTGCGCATCCGGGAATAGAAAATGTTTCAGAAAAAGAAAATATTGTTACGGCTATTCTGAAGGAACCTATGGATGCTGAAACTATTAACGAATATTTGTTTGAAAAAGGACTTTCACTTTCTTACCTGGTAAAACGTAAAGAAAGCCTGGAAGAACAATTCCTTACATTAACCAATCAAACTCCATCTGCATAATGCTACGACTTTTAGAGATAGAATATCATAAATTACGCTATAGCCGCTCGGCAAAAATACTGGTTTTCACCTATTTTATTTTAATAACTTTTATCGCTTTAATTGCTTCTATTGAATTCAATTTAGGAGCGATTAATTTCCGCGTAGCAGATCAGGGAATTTTTAATTTTCCTTACATCTGGCATTTTAATTCCTATATCGCGGCTTTGCTAAAACTCTTCCTGGCCATTGTAATTGTCTCGATGATGTCTAATGAATACAGCAACCGGACTTTAAAACAAAACCTGATTGACGGTTTGAGCAAAAAGGAATTTATAGCTTCAAAATTCTTAACCGTAACGGTGTTTTCTTTAATTTCCACATTATTTTTATTTATAGTTTCCCTGATTTTAGGACTTTCTTTTTCTGATTTTACTGAAGTTTCTATCATTTTTTCAGATATGGAATATATGATTGCCTACTTCGTTAAACTGACGGGCTTTTTCGCCTTCTGTATGTTTCTAGGAATTCTTATAAAACGTTCGGCTTTCGCACTTGGTTTTCTTTTTATCTGGTGGATTCTGGAAAGTATTGTTTATGGAGTTTTAAAGTGGCAGATTTTTAGGGATAGTCAAATTGCTGATAATATTGCAAGATTTTTCCCGCTGGAATCTATGAGCAACCTTATTAAAGAACCCTTCTCACGTCTCTCTGCAGTGCAAACCGCAGCCACGCAATTAGGATCTGAATTTGATAAAGATTATGGCATTCATTGGGACCAGTTATTAATTGTGATATTTTGGACTGCTATTTTTGTATTTTTATCTTATAAGCTCTTAAAAAAGAGAGATTTGTAGATAACACTAAATGAAATTTCTTTTTATTTTTTTTATAAGTTTTCTGTCTTTAAGCTTACAACTTAACGCACAGCAAGAAGCTGCCCATTGGTATTTTGGTGATGGCGCAGGATTGTCCTTCTCTGAAGGTGATCCTCAAAACTTAGATAATGGGAGATTACGAACGGTAGAAGGTTCTACCAGCATTTCTGACCAAAATGGAAATCTACTCTTTTATACAGACGGAACTATTGTGTTTGATCGCAACCACGATTTGATGCAAAATGGGACCGATTTAAAAGGAAATGTTTCCACCACCCAATCGGCCATTATTGTCCCACGACCTGCACATCCCGGCAGATACTTTATATTCACCGTAGACAAGCCGGACTATTACCTTACGCCGAACGATGAAATTGAAGGCGTTCATTTTTCTGAAGTAGATATGAGTCTCAATAATGGTAATGGTGGTATAATTGAAGGAAGAAAGAATATTCACCTAATAACATATAACCCTTCAAATTCGGTAGAAAATGAATTTAAAAGTTCAGAAAAAATTTCGGCAGTAATTTCCGGAGACTGTGTTTCTTATTGGGTAGTCACCCAATTTACCGATAAATTTTATTCTTTTAGGGTTAGTGAAAGTGGCGTAGAAACCACCCCTGTAATCTCCACACTTTCGAATAATTTTCCTCCAATTTTAGATGATAATGACATTAATGTAACTGCAGGTGGCTACTTAAAAATATCACCTGACGGCAAAAAAATGGTGGCGGCATACACAGGTACCTCACTGGGAAATTCAAATTCTGGTACAAAAAATACAGGAAAGGTTTTTCTTTATAACTTCAACGACCTTACAGGAAGAGTTACTAATGAAGAATTACTCCTGGAAAATAGTTATCCATACGGAGTTGGTTTCTCCCCTACCTCATCTAAGCTTTATATTACAGCGAATATCTTTAATTCCAATGATTTTTTGGAAAATAGTGAACTTTATCAGTTTGATTTAGCAAGCAATAATGTTATGGATTCCAGAGAATTGATTCATTCTTCTCGAAATGTAGCCGGAGCTCTTCAACTTGCCATAAATGGAAAAGTTTATAGAGCAGGTTACCCCACAGATGATGGTGGTTATCTAAATCATACCAGACTTTCAGTTATAAATGAACCCGATGAAGAAGCCCAAAATGTGGATTACCGTCATAATTCTGTTGACATTTCTCCGAACCATTCAAAATTAGGTCTTCCTCCATTCGTTCAATCTTTATTTAAGAGCTCATTTGAAGTTGAGAATTTATGCTTTGGAATGAATACAAAGTTTACAATCTCTGGAGAACCAGATTTTGATTCTGTTCTGTGGGAATTTGGTGATGGAGAAACTTCTAACACACCAAATCCATCACACGCCTATTCTGAACCTGGCATCTATACCGTAGCATTAATAAAAACCAGTAACGGTATTCCCCAGGATCCCGTTTGTAAGGAAATAACTATTTTAAAGTTACCGGAAATAGCACAGGATTATACACTTCAGCAGTGTGATATTACAGATAACGATCCTGGAGATGGAATCACCACCTTTAACCTACAATTAGCCAGGAATGAATTACTGTCATCCGAAAATTCATCTGTTCAGCTCTATTTTTATGAGAATGACCAAAACGCAATGGATGATGTAGAAAACACTCAGGCTTTAAGCAGCACCTATAGAAATAACATTTCCAACCAGGAGTTAACTGTTAAGATGGTAGATTTCAATGGAGAATGTAGTAAATTAGATAAAATTAGGTTAGAAGCTACCGGGGGTGTGCAGCTCAACCCGGCACCGGTTAAAGGTTGCGAGCTTACCGATGGTGAAGGTGAATTTAATCTTACTGATATTGAACAAAATATAATTCAGGAGTTAGGTTTAAACCAAAATATAACATTAAGTTTTCACCAAACTGAAAATGATGCCATACTGGGCGAAAATTATTTACCTGAAATCTATCTTTCTTCTTCTAAGACAATTTATATTCGGGCCGAAGCCGATAATTCCTGTTACGGTTTTGGCTCTATAGATTTGCAAATAGCTGCTTTTCCAAGATTGAATAATATAATGGAACTGCAAGCCTGCGTTTCAGATTTTCCAATAAGCCTTGGTAATGACCTAAACATCCCAAACGCCGAAAATTATGATTTTTCCTGGAGTACAGGTGAAAATTCTCAAACTATTTTGGTAAATACAGCCGGCTCCTATAGCCTTACTATAACCGATCCTAATCTAAGCTGTGGCCAGTCTATAAATTTTATAGTAGAAGAGTTCCAAAATCCTGAAATTTTAGATCTGGAAATTGAAAACCAGGGAGAAACCAATCAGGTAACGGTGCTCACCAACGACCTTTCCGGATTAAGCTTTGCTATGGATAATCCTGACGGCCCTTACCAAAGTAGTCCTACTTTTAGAAATGTGCCCGGCGGCACCCATACTTTTTATGCAAGAACTGATAACTCCTGTACAGTTGCTCAATTTGAAGAGATCATTTTTGGTTTTCCAGCCTTCTTTACGCCAAATGCTGATGGCTATAATGACCATTGGCTTCCTTATGAAACCAACACCACAGAATTTCAGGTAGAATACATTCATATTTTTGATCGATATGGAAAACTTTTAAAAGAATTACCTGCCAATTCCCCAGGTTGGGATGGCACTTATAATGGAAGAGTTATGCCGCCCAGTGACTATTGGTTTAAAGGTAAACTGGCAAATGGTCAGGAATTTAGCGGTCATTTTACCCTAAAACGTTAAGGAAAAGTTTATCAGTTTGAATAGGCAGGATTATTGATTAGTTTCGTGAGAATAAGCGAGGAACACGAATGAAGTTTAAGATCGAATCAGATTACAAACCCACCGGCGACCAGCCAAAAGCGATAGAACAACTGGTAACCGGAATAAATAATAATGACCAATACCAAACCCTGCTTGGGGTGACGGGTTCTGGTAAAACATTCTCTGTAGCCAATGTTATCCAGGAAGTCCAAAAACCTACCCTGGTTTTGGCACATAACAAAACACTTGCTGCCCAGCTTTATTCAGAATTCAAACAATTCTTTCCCAATAATGCGGTGGAATATTTTGTAAGTTATTACGATTATTATCAGCCCGAAGCTTTTATTCCTACATCAGGAACTTATATTGAAAAGGATCTTTCGATTAACGAAGAAATTGAAAAATTACGACTCAGTACTACTTCTTCGCTGTTAAGCGGAAGAAGGGATGTGATTGTTGTGGCTTCGGTTTCTTGTTTGTATGGTATAGGTAATCCGGTGGAATTTCGTAAAAACGTAGTTTCTATTGAACGGGATATGCAAATTTCCCGGACAAAATTTCTGCATCAGTTAGTTCAAAGTTTGTATTCCCGAACCGAAGCTGAATTCTCACACGGTAATTTCAGGATTAAAGGAGATACCGTAGATGTTTTCCCAAGTTATGCCGATAATGCTTTCAGAATTCACTTTTTTGGAGATGAAATTGAAGAAATTGAAGCATTTGATCCGGGTACAAATGATATTATTGAGAAATATGAAAGGCTGAATATTTATCCTGCCAATATGTTCGTGACCTCGCCCGATGTGATGCAAAATGCCATTCATCACATCCAGGACGATCTTGTGAAGCAAGTAGATTACTTTAGAGATATTGGGAAGCATCTGGAAGCAAAACGTCTGGATGAAAGAACCAATTTCGACCTGGAAATGATTCGCGAACTTGGTTATTGTTCAGGGATTGAGAATTATTCTCGTTACCTGGATGGAAGGCAGCCCGGCACACGACCTTTCTGTCTTTTAGATTATTTCCCAGATGATTTTTTAATGGTAGTGGACGAAAGTCACGTAACCATTCCGCAGGTACACGCTATGTATGGTGGTGATAGGTCTAGGAAAGAGACTTTAGTTGAATATGGATTTAGGCTACCGGCCGCAATGGACAACCGACCCTTGAAATTTGAAGAATTCGAAGCTTTGCAAAATCAGGTGATTTATGTTAGTGCCACTCCCGCTGATTATGAATTGCAGAAATCTGAAGGTGTTTACGTGGAACAGGTAATTAGACCCACCGGACTTCTAGACCCTATAATTGAAGTACGACCCAGCTTAAATCAAATTGACGATCTCATTGAAGAAATTCACACCAGGAACGAAAAAGATCAAAGAACGCTAGTCACTACGCTTACTAAAAGAATGGCAGAAGAACTCACCAAATATCTTACCCGTATTAATATTAGGTGCCGTTACATTCACTCAGACGTTGATACTCTGGAACGAGTAGAAATTATGCAGGATTTACGCCGGGGATTGTTTGATGTTCTTATTGGAGTAAACCTGCTAAGAGAAGGTCTGGATCTTCCGGAAGTTTCCCTGGTAGCGGTTATTGATGCTGACAAGGAAGGATTTCTTAGAAGCAACCGGTCCCTTACCCAAACTATTGGTCGTGCCGCACGTCACGTAGAAGGAAAAGCGATTTTGTATGCCGACAAAATTACCGACAGTATGCAAAAAACCATAGATCAAACCGAATATCGAAGAAACAAGCAGATAAATTATAATAAAGAAAATAACATACGTCCGACGGCATTGGTTAAACGATTAGAGAATAGCACGCTAATCAAAGAAAAACTGGATGTATATGACGCTGAAAAACCATTAACTACTAAAGCTGCCGAAGCCGAGGTAGCCTATATGAGCAAACCAGATTTGGAAAAAAGAATTCGGGAAAAAAGAAAGGCCATGGAAAAAGCAGCAAAAGATCTGGACTTTATGGCGGCGGCAAAACACAGAGATGAAATAAAAATGCTTCAGAATAAAATTAAAGAAACGCAGGGCTAGGGAAATCCCTTATTATTAGTGGAAGCCGTAAAAAATATTTTTCAGAAAGTATATTTAAAAATCCAAAACACCCCTAACTAAAAAACACCTTAGTCTTAACCGGTATTTTTAGTAGGATGAAAAAAATTATACTTTTCTATTTTTTAATTTTAGCCACCACAGCTTTCTCCCAGGTAGGAATTGGAACTACCGAACCGGGAGCTCAATTAGATATAGTTGCTTCAGATAAGGACAGCCCGTCCAACATAGACGGAATATTAATTCCCCGTCTAAAGAAATTTCCCGCTCAAAAGCCCGGAAGTGCCCAACACGGAATGTTAGTTTTTCTTAGTGAGAATTTTAATAATTCACCATCAGGATTTTACTATTGGCATCATCAGGAAAACACATGGAAATCTATAGTTGCTGATGCTAAAGCAGCAAATTTTTATAAACCTAATTCTACCGAAAGCCCCGGTAATATTCAAGACAATATCTTCAGGAACGGAAATATTGGTATCGGGACTGAAGAGATTGAAAGCAAACTTCAAATCGCCATAAATCCAGATGATTCCCAGGATATTAAAAAAGGCCTTGAAATAGATAATAATAATTCTGCTGAAACCAGAAATACTTATGGAATTGAAATAAGGAATCGTAGTAAAACCAATGCGATCAAATATGGAATAAAGTTAAATATTTCTGGAGAAGGGGAAGGTGAGCGATATGGTCTTCATCTAAACACCAATAAAACAACCGGCAGCAGTAATATTTTTGGGATTTACAATAAAGTAGGTAGAACCGAAGGTGCTAACAGCAATAATTACGGAATTTTAACTGAAATTGGAACTTCCACCGGAAGAGGAAATATCTACGGAATTTACGCCCGTGCCGAAGGCAATTCTAGCTCGAGAGTTTTTGCCGGATATTTCGCTGGTCGTTTAGGAATAGGTCGAACTCAGGCTGAAGAATATATTTTTCCGGATTCCCGGGGAGCAGAGAATCAGATTTTAGTTTCAGATAATTCAGGTAAACTCGATTGGAAACACAACCACACCAGAAATTTTATAAGTACAGGAAGTCAAACTGGAACTTACACCATTGGGGAAGAAGTTTATTTCTTAAGGATTAACCCGAATATTTCAGCAATTACATTTCCTGATGCCTCGTCTAATAAAGGTCGGGAACTGGTATTAATAGGTAAGGGAAGTAGTACCACGCCGCTTAATTTCGTAAATGGAGATAAACTGGACGATATGCAGGATAATAGTATAACCAGTATATCAAATGGCGAAATCCTTACTATAATAAGTATAGGAACGCGTTGGTTGTTAATAGATAGATCTAATTAAATAAAAAAGCAGTAAAACTACCTCGGAGCAAGCTCACGAGGCATTCAGTAAAAACTATTGTTAATTTTCAAGGCAAGTCTCGGAGCATTTAAATCTCGATTATCGAGTAAAATTGATTTTACTGCTTTTTATAATTTAATCTTCAGCCTTATCCCCTTCCCATTCCATAAAGCCGCCTTCAAGATTGTAGGTATTTGCAAAACCCATCTGATCTAAAATTGTGCAGGCCTGTACACTGCGCTTTCCGGAACGGCAATAGATATAGTAATTCTTATCTTTATCAAGTTTTTCAACCTCATTTACAAATTCCTGGCCTTTATAGATATCAAGGTTTTTAGCTTTAGGGATATACCCCTCCTCTACTTCTTCTTCGGTTCTTACATCTAAAATCACCGCGTTTTCATCTTTTTTCAGCTGTGATTGCCATTCATCCTGACTAAGTTCTTTCATAAATTTTATTTTTTATTAATCCCCTTAACAAAGGTGATTTGTGATTCTTAATATATTTTTCAGTGTAAAGATATTGAAAGTTTTAAAAAACAGCGCCTCCATTTGCCATCGTTTCCGACTGAAAAAATTTAACATTTCTTTTAGAACAAAATTACAAAACTGACTTATATTTGTACATACAAATGTTGTTTAGACAAATGAAGATAGAAGATCAATTAAAAACGAATAATTTGCCACCGGCCAGGAAGCTAAGTCTTAGCATTTTGGTTACTGCAAATCTTATAGACGAGCAAGTGGCTACTGCCCTTAAGCCTTTTGATATTTCTATACAGCAATTTAATGTGCTTCGAATATTGAGAGGGCAAAAAGGAAAACCGGCAAATCTTAGCACTATACAGGAAAGAATGGTGAGTAAGATGAGTAATACCACCAGGTTGGTAGACAAACTTATCACCAAAGGCCTTACTGAAAGGGTTATTTGCGAAGCTAACCGTAGAAAAGTGGAAATAAGTATTACTGAAAAAGGTTTGGAGCTTTTGAAAGAAATTGACCCAAAAGTTGATGCAGTAGAAAAAGAGCTAATTCAGGATATTAGCGAAGAAGAAATTGAAATTGTTACTGATTGTTTAAATAAAATAAGAAAATAACTATGGAAAATTATATAGAAAACCTCAACTGGCGTTACGCCACCAAGAAATTTGATGCAGAAAAATCTTTAAGTCAGGAGGACGTAGAGAAACTTCAAAAAAGCATTCAGCTTTCAGCTTCTTCATACGGACTTCAGCCTTACGAGGTATTTGTGATTTCCGATAAGGAAACCAAAGAGAAATTAAAAGCGGCGGCCTGGAACCAGGCTCAACTTACTGATGCTTCACACGTATTTGTTTTTGTAGGACTTAAGAAATTGAATGAGGCTTATATAGATGCTTATCTGGAGAATATCAGTAAAATTCGAGAAGTTCAGGTACAGGATCTAAGCGGGCTAAAAGATATGTTAACCTCAAATATTTTAGGTAAAACCGAAGAACAGCAATCTGTTTGGGCTCAGAAACAAGCTTATATCGCGCTTGGAAATTTACTTTCTGCAGCAGCAAATTTAAAAATTGACACCTGCCCTATGGAAGGTTTTGATGCGCAAAAGTTTGATGAAATCCTGGGAATTTCAGGAACAAATTTAACTACTGCAGTGATAGCTACAGCTGGCTACCGAAGCGAAGAAGACCAATTGCAACACGCAAAAAAAGTTAGAAAACAAGAAGAAGAATTATTCCATTTAATATAAACCAAAATCAAATTAATTTAAATTAAAAATTGCTATGAAAAAGAATCTTTTAAAAACTGTATTTGCATCTGCATTTCTTGTATCATTTTTCTCGTTTACAACAGTGAATGCTCAGGATAAAAAAATTGATGTAAAAGAAAGCAACATTAACTGGGAAGGTGAAAAAGTAACCGGCTCTCACTATGGAACCATAGACCTTAAAAACGGACATTTTAGTATGGAAAACGGTGAACTTACCGGAGGGGAATTCGTAATAGACATGAGCTCTATCACCGTTACCGATCTTACTGGTGAAGATAAAGGAAAATTAGAAGGTCACTTAAAATCTGATGACTTCTTTGGAGTAAAAAACCATCCAACTTCAAAATTGGTTATTACAAGTGTTGCTAAAAAGAGCAATGGAACTTACGGTGTAGTTGCCAATCTTACTATAAAAGATAAAACAAATCCCGTGACTTTCGATTTAGATTGGGAAGCTAATTCAGCTTCTACAGAGCTAACTATAGACCGTTCTAAATATGATGTACGTTATGGTTCAGGGAGTTTCTTTGATAACCTTGGTGACCAAACCATCTACGATAATTTTGAACTTGAGGTAGAATTAAAATTCTAATTCTAAAGGGAAATTAATTGCTATAAAGAAAATTGAAAAAGAAAAATTAATAATTATTATGGAAAAACAAATCAATACCCAGGCTAGTAATATTGCCTGGAAAGGAAAAAAAGTTTTAGGATCACATTCAGGAACTATAGATCTTAAAGAAGGTAAATTAACATTGGAAAATGACGAAATTACAGGAGGTGAATTTGTAATGGATATGACCACAATTACCGTAACCGATCTTAAAGGCGACGATAAGGCAGGTTTGGAAGGTCACTTAAATTCAGATGATTTCTTTGGAGTAGATAATCACCCAACATCAAAACTGGTAATTACCAGCGTAGCTAAAAAAGACGACGGTACTTATGGTGTGGTTGGAGATCTTACTATTAAAGAAAACACCCATCCGGTAACTTTCGATTTAGATAAAAACGGAAATACTGCCACTACTAAATTGAGTATAGACCGTTCTAAATACAATGTGAAATACAATTCGGGTAGCTTTTTTAGCGGACTTGGAGATCAAACGATTTACGATAATTTCGATTTAAATATTGAGTTGAAATTCTAATAATTAGATTGCACAATTCCAGCCGGAAAAGTTAAATTTACTTTTCCGGCTTTTCTTTTTATAAAATCTCCTTGTTTATTTAAAAGAGCTTTCTATCTTTGAAGCAATGAAAGCCAATAATTGGCATTTATTATATTTTATGAAAACAATTACAACAAATACCTGGTGGTGGAAAAATTTACGTCAAACGTCGTGAAGTAACATCGCTATAGTATAATCTCATACAAAAGGCTTGTCTCACGACAAGCCTTTTTTTATATAAGAAATTTGAAAATTAACCTCCGCCTTCGCGGGAGTGACAGAAATAAATAATTTATGTATCAACTAAAGACCACCTATAAAAAACTCCTTGCCGATACCATTACACCGGTGAGTGTTTATTTAAAAGTTCGGGACAAATATCCTAACAGTCTCTTGCTGGAAAGTAGTGACTATCACGCCAACGATAATAGTTTCTCCTATATATGCTGCAATCCTATCGCTTCTATTAAAGTTCAAAACGAGGTGATTACCGAAGTTTTTCCTGACGGAAGTAAAAAAACAACAGAGATCACTCCTGAAGTTAACGTACCTCAGCAAATTCAGGAATTTTCCAAACAATTCGAAACTGAAGATTCTGATTTTAAATTCATCAATAACGGACTCTTTGGCTATATCGCTTATGACGGAGTTAGGTATTTTGAAGATTTAGAGATTAAAAAGCGAAATGGTGATCTTAAACTTCCGGATATCTATTACGCAGTTTATCAAAATATCATCGCTATAAATCATTTTAATAACGAAGCCTACATTTTTGATCACAGCTACGATACCGATTCAAAAATCGCTGAAATCGAGCAACTAATAAAAGTCAAAAATTTCGCAACTTATAATTTTGAACGTCAGCAGGAACCAATTTCTAACCTTACCGACGAAGAATTCAGGGAAAATGTACGATTAGGAAAAAAGCACTGCTATCGTGGTGACGTTTTTCAAATTGTGCTTTCGCGCAGATTTTCTCAGAAATTTAAGGGAGATGAATTCAATGTTTATCGTGCATTGCGTAGCGTAAATCCTTCACCCTACCTTTTTTATTTTGATTATGGAAACTTTAAAATATTTGGAAGTTCGCCTGAAGCACAATTAGTAGTTCAGGACGGGCAGGCAGAAATCCATCCAATTGCCGGAACTTTTAAACGTACCGGAAATGATGAAGAAGACGCTGAACTAGCCAAAAAACTAGCTGCCGATGAAAAAGAAAATGCCGAACATGTAATGTTGGTTGATCTGGCTCGTAACGACTTAAGCCGACATGGAAGTAATGTGAAGGTTGAAAAATATAGAGAAATTCAGTTTTTCTCCCACGTGATCCATTTAGTAAGTAAAGTTACTGGCACCAAAGATCCAAAAACACCTACAATGCAGGTGGTGGCTGATACTTTTCCGGCAGGAACTTTAAGCGGTGCACCAAAACACAGCGCGATGAAGCTGATAGAGAAATACGAAAATGTAAATCGTGATGCCTACGGCGGCGCGATCGGTTTTATGGATTTCCACGGAAATTTTAATCACGCTATTATCATTAGATCTTTTGTAAGTAAAGATCATCAATTGCATTATCAAGCCGGCGCAGGTGTGGTTTCAGAATCTGTAGAAGAAAACGAATTACAGGAAGTTTACAATAAACTCGGGGCATTAACCAAGGCATTGGATATCGCTGAAGATATATAAGGAATAAAAACAATACGTCATCCTGAATTTATTTCATGATCTAACATATTAGAATCTGAAACGATCCCGAAGCTTCGGGACAGATTGACGCAACTTTGAGTATTTAAAAATAGAATTTTACACCAGGTAGAATGAAAAAAATATTAGTTATAGATAATTACGATTCTTTTGTGTACAACCTTGTACATTATTTAGAAGAATTGGATTGTGAGGTCACGGTAATAAGAAACGACCAGTTAGAGTTGGAAGATGTAGAGGAATATGATAAGATTCTGCTTTCTCCCGGTCCCGGAATTCCCAGTGAAGCCGGTTTATTAAAACCTATCATAGAAAAATATGCTTCTTCAAAAAGCATTTTAGGAGTTTGCCTTGGGCAACAAGCGATAGGGGAAGTTTTCGGCGGGACGTTGGGCAATCTGGAATCTGTTTATCACGGCATTGCCACCACGATGGACCTTTGTGTAGACGACGAACCCCTTTTTAAAGATCTCCCAAAAACAATGAAGGTAGGTCGTTATCATTCCTGGGTAGTTTTAAAAGAACTCCCCGATTCTCTGGAAGCTACTTCCTACGATGAAAAAGGGCAAATTATGTCGCTCCGCCACCGTGAGTTTGATGTGCGTGGAGTTCAGTTTCACCCAGAATCGGTATTGACTCCAGATGGAAAAAAAATGATTCAGAATTGGGTGAACAGTTAGGTCATTTCCCCAGCTTGTGCTGAATTTATTCAGTAAAGGTGGAAATCTCTAAACAACGCGAAGTTTATGTTTCAAAAGACTCCCACCTTTGTGGGAGTGACAAAGTGCAATTAAACAGATTCCCGTCTTCACGGGAATGACAAAATAAATTATGAAAGAACTACTAAACAGGCTTATTAACCACGAAACCATCTCCAAAGATGAAGCGAAGCAGGCGCTTTTCAGTATTTCCAATGGAGAATATAACGAAAGCCAGATCGCCGCATTTCTCACGGTTTATATGATGCGTAGCATCACCATTGAAGAACTAGAGGGATTTCGGGATGCGCTTTTAGAACTTTGTGTAGCCATAGATTTGAGTGATTATAACCCGATAGATCTCTGCGGAACCGGTGGTGATGGGAAAAACACATTTAATATTTCTACCACTTCCTCTTTTGTAACGGCAGGAGCGGGAGTAAATGTGGCAAAACACGGAAACTACGGAGTTTCTTCGGTAAGTGGTAGTTCTAATGTTATGGAAAGCCTGGGAATTAAATTTAGTAATGATCCCGGTTTCCTTGAAAAATGTATCGCCGAAGCCGGGATATGTGTGTTGCACGCTCCCCTATTCCACCCGGCCATGAAAAACGTCGCGCCAATTCGAAAGTCGCTTGCGGTAAAGACTTTTTTCAATATGCTGGGACCAATGGTAAATCCTGCTTTTCCGCAAAATCAGCTTGTAGGAGTTTTTAACCTGGAACTAGCCAGAATGTATGGTTACCTATATCAAAACACCGATAAGAATTTTACTATTTTGCATGCTTTAGATGGTTACGATGAAATTTCCCTTACCGGAAATACCAAAACCATTTCCAATAATACCGAAGGAATGCTGAGCCCCGAAGATTTTGGAGTAGAAACTTTAAATCAGAAAGAAATTGCCGGTGGCGGTTCTATAGAAAGTTCTGCAGAAATCTTTGTGAATATATTAAAAGGAAAAGGTACCCAGGCCCAAAATAACGTGGTTTGCGCCAACGCCGGAATGGCGATCGCCACGGCAAAACAAATTAGTGTCAAAGAAGGTTTTGAAACTGCTCGGGAATCTATAAATTCTGGGAAAGCTTTAAAGGCATTGGAGAAGTTACAGGAATTGAGTAGATAAGAAATCTTCGTCATTACGAAAGAGGAACGATTGAAGCAATCTTTTGAATAGAATTGCTAATATAAAAACAGATTGCCACAGGCTTCGCCTTCGCAATGACGAGAATTAAAAACCGAAATCGTAACCGAGAACAGACAACAAAAAATGAACATTTTAGATAAAATAATAGCCGATAAACATAAAGAACTGGTCTTAAAAAAACTGATAGTTCCTGTTTCCCAATTGGAACAATCGGCGCTTTTTGAGCGCGAAACAGTTTCTCTGGCAGAAAAATTAAGAACCAGTAAAACCGGGATTATTGCTGAACATAAAAGACGTTCCCCTTCAAAATCAGTTATTAACCAGGATCTAAATCTTGAAGATGTAGCCAAAGGTTATGAAGATGCTGGAATTTCAGGAATGTCTGTACTAACCGATGGGAAGTATTTTGGCGGATCTTTAGACGACTTACTTTATGCTCGTGCGGCGGTTAAAATGCCATTACTGCGAAAGGAATTTATTATTGATGAATATCAACTTTTGGAAGCAAGGGCTCACGGGGCTGATGTGATTTTACTTATCGCTGCGGTACTGGAGCGGGAAGAAATTAAAAGACTTTCAGAATTTGCAAAAAGTATAGGCCTTGAAGTATTACTGGAAGTGCATAACGAAGAAGAATTGCAAAAGTCTATTGTGCCGAGTTTAGATATGCTGGGCGTAAATAACCGGAATTTAAAGACTTTTGAAGTATCCACCGACATTAGCAAAAAGCTTTCAGAAAAGATCCCCGAGGATTTTGTAAAAGTTTCTGAAAGCGGAATTAGCTCGGTTGAAGCTATTAAAGATTTGCAGCAATTTGGCTACAAAGGCTTTTTAATTGGTGAGAATTTTATGAAAACTAATAACCCGGGGAAAGCTGCAGAGGAATTTGTAAAAACATTGAATAAATTATAAATAAAAAACGTCATTGCGATTCTGATGAAATCAGAAGAAGCAATCTTTTGTTGGAAAAATGAAAAACATAAAACTCAAAATCTGTGGGATGAAGCATCCCGAAAACATCAACGAAGTTGCGAAACTTCAGCCTGATTATATGGGGTTTATTTTTTACGAAAAAACTCCCAGGTATTTCGAGGCTAAGCTGCCAGAAATTTCTTCAGCAATTAAAAAAACCGGCGTTTTTGTTGATGAAGAGATCGATATTATTCTTGAGAGAATTAAAGAGCACGATCTAAATGCAATTCAGTTACACGGAGCAGAAAGTGCGGCTTTTTGCGCTGAATTAAAAACCCTATTGATTGAAACCGAGGTAGAAATCATAAAGGTGTTTTCTATTAAAGACGATTTCGATTTTAAGCGTTTAAAGGAATATGAAACTGTTGTGGATTTTTTCCTTTTTGATACTAAAGGGAAAAATAAAGGCGGTAACGGAATTACTTTTAATTGGGAAGTTTTAAAAGATTATCCTTCAAAAAAACCTTTTTTCCTAAGTGGAGGAATTGGACCGGAAGCAGTTGAAGCTATTCAAGAACTCGAAGCCTATTTTGAAGAAAATGGTAAAGAAAATTTGCTTTATGCCATAGATGTAAATAGTAAGTTTGAAGAGAAAGCTGGTTTTAAGAATCTTGAAAAATTAAAAGAGTTTAAAAAGCGGTTTTAATAATAACTACGTCATTGCGATCCCGATAGGGAGAAGCAATCTTTTGTTTAAAATTATAAATATTGCCACGGGCGATGCCCTCACAATGACGAGATAGAAATTAGTGAATTCGTGGCGAAAACTACTATACCCAAGTCCTGCAAGGTTTCCAAAACCTTGTAGGTATGTTAAAAAACATTTGGGCGGAAGACTATTTAATAAAAAATTAGTGCATTCGAAGCACTCAAATAAAACAAATAAAAATGAGCTATCAGGCTAACGAAAAAGGATATTACGGCGATTTTGGCGGAGCTTTTATTCCCGAAATGCTCTATCCCAATGTAGAGGAGTTGCGTTCGCAATACCTGGATATTATGAAAGAGGAATCTTTTCAGAAAGAGTTTAAAGATTTGTTGCGTGATTATGTAGGTCGCCCAACTCCGCTATATTATGCAGAGCGTTTCAGTAAGAAATACGGAACAAAGATTTACCTAAAACGGGAAGATCTTTGCCATACCGGTGCTCACAAGGTTAATAACACCGTAGGTCAAATTTTAATGGCAAAACGCCTTGGAAAAGACCGCATAATCGCTGAAACCGGTGCTGGCCAGCATGGTGTAGCTACGGCCACCGTTTGTGCGCTTATGGGCATTGAATGTATTGTCTATATGGGCGAAATTGATATTGAACGACAAGCGCCAAATGTTGCCAGAATGAAGATGCTTGGAGCCAAAGTGGTTCCGGCAAAATCGGGAAGCCGAACCTTAAAAGATGCCACGAACGAGGCGATTCGGGATTGGATTAACAATCCGCTGGATACCCATTATATTATTGGTTCCGTGGTTGGGCCGCATCCCTACCCCGATATGGTAGCGAGATTTCAGGCGGTGATTTCTGAGGAAATTAAAGTTCAGCTGAAAGAAAAAGAAAATCGGGAAAACCCTGATTATGTGGTTGCCTGTGTAGGTGGTGGAAGTAATGCAGCCGGAATTTATTATCATTATTTAGACAATCCGGAAGTTGGGATTATCGCGGTGGAAGCAGCTGGAAAAGGCATACAAAGCGGTGAAAGTGCCGCGACCTCTGCTTTGGGAAAAGAAGGTATTATTCACGGCAGTAAAACGCTGCTGATGCAAACCGATGACGGACAAATTACCGAACCTTATTCAATTTCCGCCGGACTGGACTATCCTGGTGTGGGCCCAATGCACGCCAATTTATTTAGAAGTGGCCGTGGAGAGTTTATTTCCATAACCGATAAGGCCGCGATGGATGCTGGCCAGGAACTTGCAAAATTGGAAGGAATTATTCCGGCAATTGAAACTTCTCACGCCCTGGCGATTTTTGAAGATCGAAAGTTTAAAAAAGATGATGTAGTTGTGATTAATCTTTCGGGGCGTGGCGATAAAGATTTGAGCACATATATTGATTATTTCGATCTTTAGCATAAGACCTCACAGGTTTTGAAAACCTGTAAGGTAACTACTAAACTAATAAAAAAATTGCCGCGGGCAACGCCCTCGCAATGACGAAGAACATATTAGTGTTCGTGGCAAGAAAATAAAACAACCTAGATTCTGAAATGAATTCAGAATGACGATTTATAAGATTTTTGAAAATGAATAGAATAAATAAAAAACTTAAGGAAGAGCAAAAGATGCTTTCTATCTATTTTACCGCCGGTTATCCTGAACCTGAAGATACAGTTTCCATTATTCAGGATTTAGAAAAAAACGGCGTTGATTTTATTGAAATCGGTTTGCCTTTTAGCGATCCCCTCGCTGATGGTCCAACTATCCAGGAGAGTTCTACCAAGGCGCTAAAAAGTGGGATAACCACCAATAGACTCTTTGAACAGCTTAAAGGAATTAGAGATTCTGTGGAAATTCCACTGGTTATTATGGGATATTTTAATCCAATTCTTCAGTATGGTGTAGAAAAATTCTGTAAAAAATGTGCTGAAACCGGAATTGACGGACTTATAATTCCAGATCTTCCCGTTGATGTTTATAATGAAGAATACAAATCGATTTTCGAGGAAAACGGGCTTCAGAATATTTTCCTGATCACGCCGCAAACTTCTGAAGAGCGTATTCGCTTTATCGATTCAGTTTCTAACGGATTCATCTATATGGTAAGTACCGCGAGTGTTACCGGTTCTACTTCCGGATTTAGTGAGGAAACCCGGGATTATTTTAAAAGAATTTCAAAAATGAAACTTCAGAATCCACAAATTGTAGGTTTTGGAATTAGCGACGAAGAAACTTTTAACCAGGCTACTGAATATGCAAAAGGCGCCATTATTGGTTCGGCGTTTATTAAACACCTCAACGCTAATGGGAAAAATAATATAGGCGATTTTGTGAAAAACATCAGACCGGTTTAACCAAATTCTAACATGGTCTTGGCAGGTTTTAAGATTCTGAATTATTATCTTAGTAAGTGAATCAAAAAAACAACAATTATGGGCGGTCCAATTGAAGATAATAAAAGAAAAAGAGAGAAAGGTCAGGAAAATCCAACCAACCCAACGGGGAAAACTGATAAACAGACCAATAAGGTTGATATTGATGAAAAAACCATAAAAGACCAACAGAATAAAAAGTAATTTATGGGACGTGGAGATAAAAAAACGAAACGCGGAAAAATTGCGATCGGTACTCATGGAAAATTAAGACCTAAACGTAAAAAGTTTAAGGTAAAACCAACCACCATGGCCGAACAGGAAAAGAAAGAATTACAGTAGTTGTAAGTTGACTACGTCTGAAAACCCTGAATTTGAAAGTTTATACTTTTAGATTTAGGGTTTTTGTTTTTTCTAAACTTATTGTATATACCAAATATCTAAGTTCGTTACCCTGAATTCATTTCAGAGCCAGCCCCGATTTTTCATCGGGGTCTAAGTTCAGGTTAGATGCTGAAACGATCCCGAAGCTTCGGGACAGCCTTACGGGTGGCTCGCTCGGAATGATGGTAAAGAGACTGCCGCCACGAATACACGAATAATTTGAATTGTCATTGCGAGGAGACGCAGTCGACGTAGCAATCTGTTCTTAATTAGTTGAATTTAGCACTTCCTGATTAATAAAAGATCACCGCCCTACGTACCTTCGCTCGCCATGACGAATATTAAATACTTTAAAACCACTCTCTGTACTGCATCACTCTAAAATCTATGGTGTTAAAATTCTTATCCTTGCGCTTTAACTGTTTATAAAGTTCCATACTACCAATAGCTCGATTGGCCGAACCCGATGGAGCGGTTAAAGAAACCGTTTTTATAAGTCGGCCGTTTAGCACAAACTGGTGAATCCTGGGTACCTCGTTAGAAATCACTTTTAACCTCATATCACTTTCAACTTCTTTTAGATGTCGTCTAAAAAAATACTCAGGGCCATTTTTAGAATTTCCACCGGTAAAAAGCAGGGTTTCTATTTTTGGATGTTTTTCTAAAATCCCCACCATATTCCTAAGTTCTACATTTTGCATCCCAAGATCGGAAGCATCTACCTTTTCCCTCCTACTGCTTTCTACCATATCACAGATACCAATTCCTCTTTTTTCAAGGAAATCTTTACGTTGCTCAATAGCTGCTTCCGTAGTTTCAAATTTTAGATCGAGATCAAAAATATTATCTAAAACGATCCATAAAAGTCCGTCACGGCTACCATAGCAAAAGTTTACGTCTCCTTTCTTAAATTCCCCTTTCGTAAATCTTGGAGGCGGTAGTGTGCCTACAATTAGTTTTGTAGCATTTTTCGGAATAAAAGGTTTATAAGGATGTGTGTGGTGAAACATTGCGCTTCGCGGTTTTACGTTGGTTTAGGATTATTTTTTAATCTTCCCAGATAAAAGCTGTGTTTGGTTCTATCTGCCCTTCATTTCTTTTGCTCGTCCAAAATAAACGAAGCAAAGAAAAAGACGCCTTTTTCAAGGAATTTTTTGGCAAAAATGCCAAAAAACCGTAGCCAAAACCTCACGAAAATCCGATAAAAAATCGGACTTTCTGAATCTCGAGGTTTTGACTACCTATTCTGCGAAAAAGAATTTTAATTGAATATTAATTCAACCTATTCTTTCAGCTTAATAACCAAATCATCTGCAAAAACCATGGTGCCTTCTTTATGAATTATTTCATCTATTTCGCCTTCATTATTAGCCGTGATGGTGGTTTCCATTTTCATGGCTTCAATTACAAATAATGGTTCGTTCTTTTTTACTTTTTGACCTTTTTCGACTAAAATTGAAGAAATAGAACCCTGAATTGGTGCACCTACTTCTTTATCATTAGACTTATCGATCTTTTGGTGAACCACTTTTTCAACCTTAACCGACTTATCCTGAATTTTCACCGTTCTGGTTTGTCCGTTTACTTTAAAAAACGCATCTACCAGTCCATCTTCATCTGCAGTTCCAACCGATAAGAATTCGATAAGTAGAGTTTTCCCCTTATCCATTTCTACGGTAATCTCTTCTCCGGGTTGCATTCCGTAGAAAAAATTAGGAGTCGGAATATTCATTACCTCTCCAAATTTCCGATAATGATTAAAATATTCGGTAAATACTTTTGGATATAATTTATAAGAAAGGAAATCGGTCATTTCCAGTTTCCGGCCCATTCCTTCTTTAAAAATATCGCAGAATTCCTTGAATTCTTTTTCAAAATCTATAGGTTCTAAATGGGCATTAGGCCTATCGGTATAAGGTTTTTGATCTTTCAAAATAATCTTTTGCAACTCAGCAGGAAAACCGCCGTGAGGTTGACCTAAATCACCTTTAAAGAAATTTACCACCGACTGCGGGAAAGAAAGGTTTTCGCCTTTTTCCATCACATCTTCAATACTCAAATTATTGCTCACCAGGTACTGCGCCATATCGCCCACTACCTTACTACTCGGAGTAACTTTAATAATATCGCCAAAGAGCTTATTTACTTTAGAATACATCGCGGTAATCTCGTGAAACCTGGAAGCCAGGCCTAAAGATTCGGCTTGAGGTTTAAGATTAGAATATTGCCCGCCAGGAATTTCGTGTTTGTAAACATCGGCAGTACCAGCTTTAAGTCCGCTTTCAAATGGGAAATAATACTTTCTTACCGCCTCCCAATAATGCGAATACTCATTGAGCTTTTCCATATTGAAATCGGCTTTACGCTCGCCAGATTTCGTCATTTCCACCAGGGAATTAAAATTAGGCTGCGAGGTAAGTCCGGAAAGTCCACCCAGCGCCACATCTACCACATCTACCCCGGCCTCTATGGCTTTTAAGTAAGTAGCCGCCTGTATAGACGAAGTATCGTGAGTATGCAAGTGTACCGGAATATTGATCTCAGATTTTAATGCGGAAACCAGTTCGCCGGCAGCGTATGGTTTTAGCAGCCCGGCCATATCTTTTATCGCCAAAATATGAGCCCCCGCATTTTCAATATCTTTCGCTAGCTGAAGGTAATATTCCAAATTATATTTACCCTTTGTGTCAAGTATATCGCCGGTGTAACAAATTGAAGCTTCAGCAAGACCTGAAGTGTTTTTCCGTACATATTCTATACAGGGCGCGATAGATTTCATCCAGTTCAGAGAATCGAAAATTCTAAAAATATCCACCCCGTTTTCCCAGGCTTCAGCTACAAATTTTTCGATCAAATTATCGGGATAAGCGGTATACCCAACCCCGTTAGAACCTCTCATTAGCATTTGTAGCAAGATATTTGGCATTGCTTTCCGAAGTAATTGCAAGCGTTCCCACGGATTTTCTCTTAAAAACCTTAAACAAACGTCAAACGTGGCGCCTCCCCATACTTCCATACTGAATGTTTCGGGATGATTTTTAGCAAAACCTTCAGCTACTTTCAGCATATCTGTACTTCGCATCCTGGTGGCGAGCAAACTTTGGTGTGCATCTCTAAAAGTAGTATCGGTAAAATGAATCTTCTTTTCATTCTTTAACCATTCGGCAAACTTTTCGGGGCCCAGTTCGGTAAGCAGATCTTTGGTTCCTTTTGGGTATGCCGCAGGGTGATCAAAAGCAGGAACATCGGCTTTTATAAGTTTTGGTTTTTCTATTATTTCCTTTACATCGGGATTTCCGTTCACCACTACATCTCCTAGAAATTCTACCATTCTGGTAGCGCGGTTACGGGTTTCTTTCAGTTTAAAAAGTTCCGGATTATTAGCGATAAAATTCACCGTCACGCTGCCATCCCTGAATTTCTCATGCTGAAGAATATTATCTAAAAACGGAATATTGGTTTTCACCCCTCGAATCCTGAATTCAGCTAAAGCCCGACGCATTTTACGGCAGGCACCGTCTAAAGTTCTACCACTAGCAGAAATTTTTACAAGCATAGAATCAAAAAATGGCGAAATGGTGACGCCCTGATATAAACTCCCGGCATCCAGCCTAATCCCAAATCCGGAAGCACTTCTGTACGTGGTTATGGTACCATAATCAGGTTGAAAATCGTTGGCGGGATCTTCGGTGGTAATTCTACATTGCAGAGCAAATCCGTTTGTGCTAAGGGATTCCTGATCTTTAATTTTTATCTGCTCGTCACTTAGTTTATATCCACCGGCAATAAACAACTGCGCTTTAACCAGGTCTATACCGGTAACGACTTCGGTAACGGTATGTTCTACCTGAATTCGTGGATTCACCTCGATAAAGTAAATACTGCCATCGTGATCGACCAGGAATTCTACTGTACCAATATTATTATAATTCACCGCTTTACAAATATTCACGGCATACTCATAAAGTTTCTCCTTGGTAGTTTGGTCAAGGTTATAGGAAGGTGCGAATTCAATCACCTTTTGGTAACGGCGTTGCACAGAGCAATCACGCTCAAAAAGGTGCACCATATTCCCGTGGTTGTCTCCCACGATCTGGATCTCAATATGCTTCGGATTTTCAATAAATTTTTCAATAAAAACAGTATCATCTCCAAAGGCATTCAGTGCCTCGCGTTTAGATTCTGAAAAAGCTTTTCTCAATTCAGCTTCTTCCCTAAGCACTCGCATTCCGCGGCCTCCACCACCGCTGGCGGCTTTCAGCATAATGGGATAGCCGATACGGTTGGCTTCTTCAATAGCAATATCCAGACTTTCCAGATCTTTTTCGTTGCTCTGAATCACCGGCACATTGTTTTTTACCGCTACTGTTTTGGCGGTGACTTTATCGCCCAGGCTTTTTAATACCGAAACCTCTGGCCCAATAAAAATAATATTGTTGTCTTTACAGGCTTGAGCAAAATCGGCGTTTTCTGAGAGAAATCCGTAACCGGGATGAATAGCATCAGCCCCCACCTCTTTGGCGGTATTGATTATCGCATCTATATCCAGGTAAGGTTTTAAGGGCTCTTTATCGGGGCCTATTTGGTAAGATTCATCGGCCTTATAGCGGTGCAGAGAGTAGCGATCTTCAAAGGTAAAGATACCTACCGTTCTTATTCCTATTTCAGTGCAGGCTCTAAAAATTCGAATCGCGATTTCCCCACGATTGGCTACTAATACTTTTTGAATCATCATGTTTTTGGCTGAGTTAATTAGCAATAGTTAGTTATTGCCGTAAACTATTAAAACATTCAGAAGTATGGGATATTTTTATGCTAAATTTTATATAAAAGTTTTTTCGGTTTTCGGTTGTGGGTTCCCGGTTGGCAGTTGTGAGTTTTGAGTTTTCGGTTATCGGTTGTGAGTTCTTGGTTCTTGTATGTTTGTTGTTGAGGGTTTATTATTTTGGGTTGCGCATCATTGCGAGAATGCAGTAGCGGGAAGTGGCAATCTATTCTGTGTCTTGAATTAGTAGTTGGTAATGTTGATTTCAGAATTTAACCCCTACTCTCTTTTTTCTAGCTTTTTTCTCTTATCCTTTACTCTTAACTTTTCTCTCTTACCTTTTCACTTTTAACTTCTATGTTGTAATCCAAGTTTTCTCTTATTTTATTTGCCTATAAAAAAATTAAAACACTGAAAAACAAATAATTAATGTTTTGTATAGGTTAAAAAAAACATGATGATGCCACTTAAAACCA
>NZ_JAFLQX010000007.1:0-60240 GCF_017579965.1 Salegentibacter sp. BDJ18 | reverse complement strand
GGTTTTAAGTGGCATCATCATGTTTTTTTTAACCTATACAAAACATTAATTATTTGTTTTTCAGTGTTTTAATTTTTTTATAGGCAAATAAAATAAGAGAAAACTTGGATTACAACATAGAAGTTACAAAAAATTTATAATCACTAATACAGATTTTTTTTTCGTTTAGCTCCAAAAGGATAATGGGATTCCTTTCGGTGCCTTAATCCGGTGGTACAAGATTTAATCCCTGGGGTTGTTAAAGAAAACTATCGGGTATTTCTTAATTTAAGTTATTGGTTATAGTATAAACAAACTTTAAAAAATTAACAGATGAAACATCCATGACAAGGGACTTGACACAAAGAAGAATGATTATTAACTTTGAGACAATTCCAAAGGGCGATTTTTACTGGAGGTTGAAATATCTTATTCAGGCCTTGAGCCATAGAAACCCCGAAGATGAAACTGCCCTCACACAGCTAAACACAAAGAAGTATTGCCTTGAGAAGGAACCTGAAATTTTCAAATTCTTAGCTGTATTTTTCTTACCAATTAGAGTTCCTGCTTTAGTGGGTAAGGGTACTTTTGTGATGGTTCCAGTTAGTAAAAATCCTACTTAATTGAAAAACTTCCGGATGGGAGTGTAATAATAGTTATTGTATTTGGAAGTTTTAGTTCCAATGCTCAGATTCAGAAAGTAGATCAGGAAGCGTTTGGAATGGACTGTGCCCCCTGTGCCTATGGTCTGGAACGCGGACTTAAAAATATGGAAGGTCTGGAAAGTGTAAAAGTGAGTCTTAATGACGGTAAAGCTTATTTAGATTTGGCAAAAAATAATGATTTGAGCCTTAGGCAGATCCAGGAAGAAGTGAATAAGAATGATTTTTCTGCTAAAAAAGCCGAAATTGTTATAAAAGGTACTCTCGTTGAACAGGATGGTAATTAAGCCAATTCAAACCGGGAAAGAAACTTTTACAATAGCTGAAGGAACTTCTACCAGCTTAAAACCCGGAATTGTAAAAGTGAAAGGAACAGTTCAGATGAAGAAGATGATAATTTGACTAATGAGTGGAAATTAAATATCATCCAGATTTATTAGCCACTAAAAACGTAGTAATAATGAACACTAATTAATGGCGGACTCCACATCGAGTCCGCCATATTTTTTTAAATTTTAGAAGTAGAATATTCTTTTCTGGTAACAATCTGATACACATAAAAGGAAAATATGTTTGGAAACTATAAAAACTAACGGATTACTAATCATTTACTTTATATGGCTATTTGTTATCATTTCTGAAAGTTAATTTAAATCATTAACCTAAATCTACCTGCCGGCTGGACAGGCTGGCTTTACTATTTCAGAGTTCAGTAAATCGATTATTAGTTATACGATACTCGGTAAATTACGCCATTGGTATCATCACTAACTAAAAGCGATCCATCGGGCAATTCTACCAAACCGGCTAACCTGGCGAATCGGGAAGTACCTTCCTCCATTAAAAAACCTTTTACAAAATCTTCAGCCTTTACAGGCTTCCCATTTTCGAAAGTTACTTTCATTATTTTGTGTCCGGAAGCTGGCCGTCTATTCCAGGATCCCCGAAAAGTTACCAGGGCAGTATTTTTATATTCCGAGGGAAACATTTTCCCTCTGTAAAACTTTAAATTCATTGGAGCGCTATGGGCTGTAAATAACATCTCCGGTTCTGTAGCTTTCTGCGCGTATTCTTTCCAGGTCATTTTTGGCGGTTCATCTGCCTTATTATATTTACCATCGTCGTAGATATACGGCCACCCATAATCAGCTCCCTCAGTGATACGATTTAATTCTTCTTTTTGTTCATCATCTCCCAGCCAGTCAATTCCGCTATCCATCCCAAAAAGTTCCCCCGTCTCAGGATGCCAGTCAAAACCAATGGTATTTCGCAGTCCCGATGCAAATATGGTTCTATTGCTCCCATCAGCATTAGTCCGTACTATAGTGGCATTTTCTTCCCGTGTTTCATCACAGGCGTTGCAGGTGCTTCCAATCGATATATATAGCATCCCATCTGGGCCAAAACCAATCGTGCGGTTGGGGTGCTGACCACCATCTGGTAGGTTCCCTATAATCTTTTCCAGTTCTCCAATAGTACCATCTTCTTTTAACTGTGCCCTGAAAACATCATTTACCGTAACAAGGTAAAACATATCTTCATGAAAAGCTACCCCATGCGCTCCTTCTTTAGTTACTACCGTTTGTTGATGGTCAGGTTTCCCGTCATCATTAGTATCCTTAAGCATCACTACGTCTCCCTCCCTTCGAGAAACATATATATTTCCCTGGGGGCTTACAGCCATCATTCTGGGTTCTCCCAGATTATCTGCGAATTTTTCTATTTTAAACCCCTGCGGTAATTGAAGTTGCGATATCCTCTCTTCGGTGGCCCCAACCATCTTAGGTTTATAAATATGTCCCGTAATATTTTCTGAAATAAGGCTATCCTTCTTTTGTGCCATGATTATACTCGTTGAAAGAAGGAGAAACAGTAAAGCTTTTTTCATAAGTGATTGATTTTCAAAATTTAAACTCATTAAAAATATAACATATGGTTTCGATGGATTGTTAATACATGGTTAAATGAAACTTATTTTTTTCATCATATAAGATTCTAATTGAGCTGTTCGACAGAGGAAAAAAAATTTAAAACCAACTATATCCGCCTGTCCGGCTAGCAGTACCGTGGCGAAGCTATCGGGGAATTTTTAAGATTAAAAGTTTAAAAAAATTGAAACTAAACACCTGTTCGACGTTATCTTACCGTTCTAAAATAATAAAATCTGAGACCGGTAATAAATAATATTAGGGGGACAAACCCGGAGATAAAAACTAAAATTCTCCCCAGCATGCCTGCCATTTCTCCAATATGAATCGGATAAAATTGTGCTGCTATCTGTTCGCTAACCGGGTCGTCGTTAAAGGATGAGGAATAAATGGTATTACTATTATTATCTAATTTTAATTCCCTGGTTTTTCTTAGACCGGGGTTTATAAATCGGTTTTTGATATATCTAAATTGATACACTTCATTTCCATCTTGAGGAAAATAAATTGCCCGGAGTGCATATTGGTTGTCTGGAGTCTCCAATAAGTGCAGTATATCGATCCCGGTACCTGCTTCAATCTTTTTTTCAGGTTGTTTATTGCCTATAAAACCATCTATTAACTTCAAACCATCCTTATAGTAGCTGTTATAAGTAAAATATCCACCAGAAAAGGCCATTACAGCCAAAGGAAGGAAAAAAAATATTCCAAGTGACTTATGTACATCGTAGTTAAATCTTTTTCTATTTCGTTTCCATTTAATTTTAATTCCCTTTTTAAAATTTGATTTATACTTTTTCCACCATAGAAATAAACCGGAGGTAAGAAGAAACAAGAAAAATATAATAGCACTACTACCTACAATGTATTTGCCAATCTTAGGAATTCCAAGGCTTCGATGGATCTTCAACAAATCTTCAAACAATTTTATGGAAGCTGATTTTTTTCCTAAAGGTACTCCCGTCTCCGGGTGATAATAAAGGGTTTGACCATTCTTATAAATAATGGAAACCGTCTCCTGCTCTCGATAAGGTAGGAATATCTTTGCTATAGTATCTTTCTGACTCCTATAAAGTTCTGAGGAAGTTTTTAATAATGTCTTTTCCGAAAGAGTATTAGTAGATTCCCTTTGTAGTAAGCGTTGATTTAAGGCCGACGTTATTTCCGGCTGCCATACATACATGGAACCAGTAAGACCTGAAATGGATGCCAAAACCCCACATGTTATTCCTAAAAAAAGATGTACTTTCTTAACTATGTTTGAAAATGCTTTCAAGCAATAAATTTTAGTGTAAGATGGTAGTCGTTACTTCTGAATATCAATTCTTAATAACGACTACCACCCCTTTTAAAAATTATAAGTTACACCAAGACGGGCATTCGCTCCCTCCCCAGCTGTAGTAAAAGACCTTAATGGCGCCGCCCATTGAGATCTTGCCGGTAAATAATACTCATTAAGAAGGTTATTGATACCCAAGAAAACATCAATATTACTCTTAATTTGGTAGGTGGCCGTTAGATTTACCAGGGTATATCCATTTACAGGAAATTCCGTATGCCTAAAAGCATAATTTCCTTCCCCATCCTGAAAAGGAGAAAACCTGTTTCGATCTCCTAAACTCATAACATTCAATGAAGTATTAAACTGTTCTGTTGGCTTCCAGGTAACATAGGCCGTTAATTTTGGAGCAGAAATGACATCACCACCAACATAACTTAAATTATTTTCATCATCGTTTGGGTTTTTAAGCCCTTCCACATACGAATAAGAAGTCCCAATAAGTAGTTTATTGCTTGGGAGAGCATAATCTATTGCTACCTCTCCACCGAATATTTTCTGAGGTTGTTCAGAAGGTATAAACGAGTTTAGTTCATCACTAAATACAACACCAGTACCTAAATTAGAGGTACTGTAGTATCCTACAGCCTCTAAACGAAAATTATTAAATTTTGAAATAAACCCGAATTCATAGTTATTGGTAACTGCGGGCTCCAGTTGAATGTTGTCTATACTTTCAGCTCTTGCAGATCTTAAAATAGAACCTAAATCAGCTATGGAGAAACCCTGGGAATAACTAATGTAGGGAATGAATTCCTGATGTTCAATATACCGGACTCCCATATTAAATGCCAGATTATCGAACGCCAACTCTCCGCCCTGAACGGAGACCGAAGGATTAAAGTTACCATCTCCTTTAGGTGAATAGGGAAGTGTATTATAATTGGCAATATCCATTTTTAAATCATCGTATCGTAATCCAGCTTTAAAGGCCCATTTTTTATCTAGTTTTAAAGTGGTTTGTAAATACGGTGCTACGCTCATCAGTTCGATATTCGGCACCCAAAGCCTTCCATCTAACAGCCCCTGATTAGTCTTATCCCTTAAAAGATCCAGTCCATAGATCAGAGATATATTCATATCGCCATACAAATTGAACTGAGTATTAAAATTAGGTCTTAAGCCATACTTTTCTGAATTGATCACGGATTGCCCTCCGTCTTCGAATTTATCAGAATAAAAGAAAATACTTTTGGCTTTGGAATAATATAGATCGGTTTCAAAATCTGTGGTACCGGAGAAAATATTATTTAAATTGTATTTTAACCTCCCATTTATCAATTCGGAACCAGTTGGTTCCTGTCCAGGAATTGATCCTTCGATACCATAACCCGGTTCTAAAGAGTAATCCCCTTGGTCATTAAACACCTGAATATTTGCAAAAACCGGAATAAAAGGAGAATCCTGAAGTGATTTATAAAGATTCCCGTTAATGGTTATTTTTTGATTAGAAGAAAGGAGATATTCCAGTTTTCCATACGTGCTGTAAATATCGGTATTATCTAATCCATAAGTAGGAAGTAAGGGAATCCCTTCAGCATCGTATTTATTCCCGGTATGTTCTATACTTCCGCTTATATAGTAACTAAACTTATTAAATTGTCCGGAAAAGGATTGATATACCCCATATCCCAAGGCATCTTGGCTATTGGAAAGTTGGGAGGTTCCCCAAATATCAGTAGTGCCGCTCAATTTTTCTGAAGTGGTTGGATTTTTGGTGATATAATTGATAAAGCCTCCACTACCACCATTTCCAAATATTGAAGTAGCTCCTTTGATTACTTCAACTCTGCTTATATCGTTAGGATTAATACTTTTAATTCCCAATTGTCCATTACGTAGCGGGGTGGATTGAGGGATTCCATCTACCATAACGAGTAATGACCTACCTCTTAATGTTTGTCCCCAATTGGAAAATGTTCCTGTGCTTACAGCAAGACCGGGCACTGTATATGCTAGAATCTCGTTAATATTGGAGGAGATTTTAGTAAATTCCCGCAGCTTTTCTGAGTTCACCACAGTAACAGAAGCTGGAATTTCTGAAAGATATTCCGGGTTCCTGCTTGCAGAAATCACCACTTCATCCAAACTTCCATACGTATCCTGAAGGTTCACACTATAGGTTGTTAAGGAATCTCGTCCAATTTCTATAATTTGCTCTATAGTTTGATAACCCAACATTTTGACCGTTACCTTCCAGTTTCCAGGGGGAACCTCCTGGAGTTTATAAAACCCGTCAAAATTTGTAGTAGTTCCTTTTTGTAATTCCTCGATATAAATAGAGGCACCGGCAATAGGTTCATTTGTTTCATTTTTTATTTCCCCTTTTAATCCTGATTGGGAGAAAGCAGAGAGGCTTAAGGCCATTAAGGCGAGAAAAGTAATGTGTTTCATTATTCTTATTTAGATTTATTAAAAATAAATGCAAATATAGAAGCCTCTTTTAATTACACCAAGAAAATTTGATTTTTTTCAATGGAGTGGAGTGGAGTGATCACAGCCCTCTTGAAGATAATTGGTAGATTATTTTTTGATTTAATATAATGATTAAAAGCAATTTTTTACTCAAAAAGGATTGGCATAAAAAATATGATATTGGGAAACAACTAAAGTTACCATTCTATCCCTTTCTCAGTTTTTAATCGTTTCATTATGAAATGCTAAAATCCTATTATTTAACAATACCTGTTATCTGCGATGGATTTGTGGGCGGATGTATTTTTAATTATGATTTACAAATAGAGCAATTGGATTCTCCAATTAATTTGCCATCTTTATCAAACTCGTATTTACAACATTCATTGAATTTTTGTTTTAAAATATCTTTAGCTCTTCGTGTTCTAGCCTTGACATTTGTAAGACTTATTTCTAAGATTTCAGCCGCTTCCTTTTGTTTTAGTCCTTTGATATAAATCAATTCAATTATCTTTTTATAAATATCTGGTAGTTCATATACGAATTTATCAAAACAGCATATTGACTGATATTTTTCTAAAGCAGTTTCATTCTGTAAATTAACACTCGGTAAATAAACAGATTCTTTATTGAAGTAGTTTGCTATCTCGTTTCGAGCAATTTGAAAAATCCAGGCTCTTACTTTTTCATCATTCTCAAGTTGATGTAATTTTTTATGGATTTTTAAAAATGTATTTTGAAAAATATCATTTGTAGCACTTTCATTTTTTACTTTTTTGAGAATAAAGAAGAATAACTCTTCATTGAAATTGTGCCAAACTTTTTGAGTCTCCATAGTTCAAAAATAAATAAAGGTTAGCTTTTAAACCAACCTTTATTCAATTCAGCAACAATCGCATTTACCACATTCACATTTTGTACAAGGGCAATTGTTATCTAAACAATTTATGCAATTACATTTAGTGCAATCACAATTAGTACATTTACAATCATTCATACTTATAAATTTTATTGTTTACTACGGAGACCTTTAATTTTCTAAAAAGATACATTTAAATTGAATTTTCTTTTAAAATATGGCTGCAGACTCATGTTAAGCATTTTATTGACTAAGCTTTGCGCCTGGAACATTTTCTCCAACTTCTCTAAAAAACTGAGAAATTTTAAGCCTTCTGCTTCGTAATATTGTAATTATCCGAAAGATAAACTAATCATGCTACCCCGAGCAGCCCACTCCATTAGTTAAAAAAGCATATCATTCTTAAAAATAGGTGCTAAAACCTAGGTACCAGGTGGCCGTTTTTGTGGCTGGATTATTTAAAATGTCATTCTGCCACTGATAACGATAATTCAACCTTAAAACCGTTGCAGGTGACGGTCTAAAACTTATGGAAGGAGTAACCGCAATTAAATCATCCCCTATATTTGTATTAGTTTGAGTGAAGTTACCAATATTAAAATCAACATAATCTGTCCGAACGGAGACGTTTAAGGATGCATTTTCCCAACCGAACATTTTCTTTTGCAACACTGGTTGAACTACATCCAGAAAAAATCCTGCTTGTTTATTTCCAAACTGTTGCGTAAATGTTTTTGGCACATCCACCCACACATAAGCGCCTTCTCCAACAATATAAGTGCCGGTTGATTCAATAGTAGTGCTAAGATCAATAGCGAAGACATCCACCCTCCTATTCTTTTCATCTATCTGTAGTCCATCTTCCATTACACGATTGTATGTACCGCCCATATAAGAAAAACCAACCTCACCTATATTTCTATTTCCTATAGCGAGTTTTGTAGTAATTAAAGGGTCACCGCTGAAATTTTCTTCAAAACGCTCTTCATTTTCTTTAACGGATGAAAGAGAGGTTCGATCTTTTGAATTATTAATTATACTATTGTCAAATCCATTTGAGAGGTATGCTTCATATCCGATAATCCAATCTCCAGTATTTGTTTTACCATACATTCCAAAACCTGCATTAGAAAAAGTGGCGGGTAGTAATTTTACTGCCACATCAGGTCTTTCTACAAACTCCCATTTAGGACCATCGTGATTTTGATTAAAAGCACCGATTGGATTCAAGATTATTCCACCTCGTAAATTGAGAAGAGGATCAAAGGAGATATCCATAGCAGCAAATTCTATGGCAATCTCTTTACCTCCCTCTTCAAACTCTACTTCCGTTAAAAATTTAATTCTTTTGTTAATTGAGGCAGACAGAAATAATGTTAAACGTCGTGCTTGAAAAGATAATCCTTCTGTCAATCCATCTTCCACTGCATATATCGAATTGGCTTCAAGATATCCCCCAATAGATACCGGAGCTTTATTTATTGTTAGAGCTGGTCGATTGTATACCGCATCCATGTTAAGTTGAGTATCTGTTGTATCTGACTTCGTTCTTTTAAGTATATCATCCTCGTTTTGGGCTATTAAATTTCCACTGAGGGTGAACAATATTAAGGTAATGATCAAATAATTAGGAGAATAAAATATAGATGTTTTCATCGTCTGTTTTCGTTGGAAATGTTTTTAGTTTTTGTTCAGCAGGTCCTTGTAATACGGTTCCTTCATTGGAAAATTGGCTTCCATGGCAAGGACAACTATAGATACCCCCACCAACATTAAGCTCGCACCCTCGATGAGTGCATTTTAGTAAGGAAGCTATATAGTCTTCACCAACTTTATATAGACAAATAGGGAATCTGTATTTGTTATTTTGTATAAGGACAAACTCTCTTTTAGACACCTTGTTATTTTTTTCAAGAATAAACTCATGCTTCGCTATGGTTAACTTATCTACCTCTTCCTTTGCTGTAGCATAGTAAATTCCACTGCATGAATGTAAAAAACCTAAACTTGGTATTGTTATAGCAACAGAGGAAAGGGTTTGGATAAATTTTTTTCTTTTCATCATAATGAATTTATAAATTCAAGTAGTTGCTTTTTTTCCTGATTCGATAGGGCATTGAACTCATCCCTTGAATTTTTGGCTTCACCGCCATGCATCAAAATGGCTTCCTCAATACTTCTTGCCCTGCCATCATGTAAAAGAAACAAACCTCCTCCTTGTGAGTTTTCAGAAAGGCCAATTCCCCATAGCGGAGGGGTTCTCCATTCGGATGTTTCAGCAAAACCTTCGGTATATCCATCGTCCAGACCAGGACCCATATCATGAAGTAGTAAATCTGTATAGGGATGAAATCCTTTATTAGATAGTGCTTCGATAGGCGAATATCCCGTTTTCATGCTTGGGGTATGGCAGGCAGCACATTGAATTCGGGAAAAAATTTGTTTGCCAGATACAACATCAGGATCATTTTGATTTCGAGGTATCGGAGCTTTTAAGGTTTTTAAATAAAAAACCACCTCGTTAACTACCTGAGTACTGATTTCCGGGTCCTCTTCCAGCCCGCTATAAGGATCTATAGGTTCAAATAATGATGTAATACCTATATCTTGATTATACGCACCTACTGTTTGATGCAATAAGTCATAACTAATTGCCTTTTTACCAAACCTAAAAATATATTTACCTCCACGTGAAATACTATTTGGCCGAATTTGAACATATTCAGGAGGATATGCGAAATGAGCTCTACCACTTATTCCGTCGCCATTCTCATCATAAGGATCGGCTAGAGAAAGTATACTTTCATCTGGAACAGCATCCAAAAAACCTAATCCTGTGACCGCAGGCGCAACCAAGGTTGTGAAGGGTGCTCCTGGAGGTAGCTTTTCAGGCTGAAACCCCTGAATTGCTTTATTCTGTAATTGATTTTTACCATCCCCAAAGTCTGCAAAAGGATTTCCTAAAGTATCACTTTGACCGAATCTTATAAATTGATTAAACGGGTGACCTTTACCATCCCCAGAATGACAACTAACACAGCTAGTACCTACGAAAACGGGGCCGAGTCCAGTTTCTGCGGTAAATACTTCATCATTGAACGCTATATCCCCATTCAAGAACTGAATCTGCTCTTCAACTGATAATCCTTCTACAGGGCCATCAAGAAGTTCATTTTCCTTTGGAGGAACAGGACCATATTCATCAGCTAATTTTTCACAGGATGTAAAAAAAGCGATAAAAATAATTAGACTTAACCATTCTATTTTCATTACCTAAAATATTATTTAGACAAATCTAAAATTTATTTTTTAATAATCTAAATATTGAAAGTTATTATCTTAAGAATATATTTTTAAAGTTGTAGGAATATATAGTATTAAGCTTCTTAAAAGATTTACCAACGGCGAAAACCTCGTTTGTACGTTTAAAGTTTCTAACTTGGAAGCTTTGTATTTACTCCTATGAGACAGCCTACCTATTAGGAGTATTATGAAGGTTCTCAATAATATGAGTATAATTCTGGTCGCCCCTCCTTTAGAAGTACTTGAATTGAAATACCAGAGAACTCCCGATTCCTTATATTACAGGGAATCGGTTTTTAATTGAAGTATTTTGTTTACAAAAGGTCAATTTTCTACGCCTCTTAAAACTTCAACTTTTAAAAAGAAAAATAATGAATTCCATAGAATCATTAGATTAAGAAAAAGTTGGTAGGTAAACATTTTTAAATAATCAGGGCTTATGAATAAAGTCTTTTAAGACAAAAAAATACAATAAAAATGATGCAATGACCAAAAGGATTAATGAAAAAATTCCAAAAAGCTTTTCTTTTTTAGTTATTTTATTCCGGGAAGATTTTTGACCCTTCTTCTTTCTTCTATTTCTCCTATATTTTGACATTTTTCTTCTACACTTTCTTTTGGGTAAATTGCAAACTTATCGCTTTAAAAAGGGTTTATTCCCTCTAATTAGATAAAAATTCATTGTACTGTAGTCTTACAATTGCCTTAATTTAGGGCACCTAGGATACCATAGGAATATTTCACAAATAATTCTGTGGTCTTACTGAAGGTATGAAGCTCAGGAATTCAGTTAATTTCTAAAAAATAGTGACTTCATAAACTTAAAAATGCAGATTTGTTTTCAATCCTACTATCATTTTAAAATAAGTACAGGAACTTCTGATTTGAAAATCATTTTCCGTCTCAGCCCCAGTTCAGTTAGTTTTTCTATAAAGGCATGTTTCCTGTAAAGTAGCGCCAAAATATCTATGGCATTATCTTTCAAAAAACCGGTTATTTTATCTTCAGTTTTCCCTTCGGAAAAAAGGTGAACAGAAATATTCTGTAGATTAAAAAACTCCTCATAATAGTTTTTTATCTCCTGTTCTTTAATAACTTCATCTTTACTTTTAGCAAAATGAAATATAAAAAGGCGCGCGTTAAATGCCTTTAATAGATCAGCCAGAACCTTTAGTTCCCTATCAGGTTTCAGATTATCTGAATCCAGCGCCAGACAAATTCTTTTTAAACCAAAAGTTTCTAAATCTTCAGGTACAACCAGCACAGGGCAGGGTACATCCTTGCTCACTTTTTCACTGGTAGTTCCTGCAAGGTAACCTTCTACCTCACCTGCACCTTCTGTCCCCATAATTATCAAACCTGCTTTTTCTTCTGTTGCTAATTGATAAATTATATCTGAAGGTCTTCCTGGGGCTACCATACTCTTATATTTTATTGTCGCCAGACGTGGAAAATTTTCGAGAAATTCCAGCATTTTTTCTTTGTACAATTTCTGATAAGAACTAAAGTTGTCGGGAACCGGATAAACTATAGCCCCGTATCCGGCATATTGATAACCTTCAGAATAGGCATGAACAAAGATAATTTCTGAATTTAAAGATTCGGCCACCTTTATGGCATACTCAACTCCAATTTTGGAACTTTGACTAAAATCAATCGGAACTATTATTTTCATGGTTTTTTAATTTTAATTATACATTCAGTTTTTCAATTAATTGTTTAAATAAAAGCTTTATTGTTTAATCCACTTTTTGGCAATCTCCTTTTCCTCTAAGTCAAAATATTTTACTTCAGCATTGGTAAAAGGTTTCATGAACTTTGTAATCCAGTCCTGCCATTTTTTATCACCTACCATGGCGATTTTTTCATAATCTTTTGCGTGGGCAGTATCCATTTTTAGATCTTCCCACAGGCCTGGAAAATCCCAGCCGGTAAAATTCTCCATTTCAAAATACCAGCGTACGTTTAATCCTTTGTCCAAAATAGCATGAATAATGGGATGTACCTTCTCAATATCCATTTCGGATAAATCTCCCGATGCTCTGGTTGCAATAATATTATCTCCTGAAATCTCTATAATTTGTAACATATCTATTTTTATTAATTATTAACCGCCTAAATCGTAAAACCATTCTTCAGCTTTCATAATTCCTTCTTTTATGGCATTTCCCTTAGTATAATTCTTTTCTATAACCAGACTTTTAGCAATTTCCAGGGCTTTTTGCTTCACTGCAGGATGGAGGCCATCCAAACTGGTTTTAAATTCTTCAAAGGTCCATTCCATAGCTTCATTTTAATGGTTGAACAGTTCTTTTTCTTTTTCGGGATCCATCTCATTCTTTGACTTTTTGTCCAAAAAATAATCCAGCACGATGCCCACTATAATTGCTCCCACAAAAGCAACATACACCTGCCAGTTAAACTGAACTACCAGAGACAGGCTAATAATTATGGCCAAAATGGGTAGGATAGGTACTTTCCCTATGGAAAGGGGAACTTTAAAAGGTCTTTCTTTGTCAGGTGCTTTATAACGCAAAACGATGAGTGCAATATTCACAGCTACAAAAACGAGTAACGCCCCTAAAGAGGACATTCCTGCGACAATTTTAATATCTCCCAATAACAAAAATGCCGCTACCGCAGCCATAACCACCAGTGTAGTTACCCAGGGTACTTTCTGTGCATTGGTCTTGGTCATAAATTTTGGAAGCTCGCCCACGCTTGCCATACCGAAAAGCAACCTGCTAATGGAAATAATGCCACTAAAAGCCGCATTAGCCGTAGCAAAAAGTGCCGCAACTGCCAGGGCTACGGGCAACCAGGAATTTAAATTTGAAGCGGCCAGCGACAATGGGGAATTTACCTTTGCTATTTCTGCGGGGTCACTTATATTGAGTACCGTAAAAGATATTAGTAGGTATATAATTGTGGTAAACACCATTGTCAATAAAAATGCCCTCGGAATCGTCTTGCCCGGATTTTTTACCTCGGAACCCAATGCTGCCATATGCTCAAAGCCGGTATAAACAAAAAATAAGGTAGCAGTCGCTGCCAGGGTGCCGGAAAAGGACTCCACTTTAAAAAATTCTGATTTTGGTGGTCCTGTTTCCAAAAGTCCGACCGCAATAAGAATAAACAATCCCAATAGCTGAATACTGACCATAATGATATTGGCGGTAGATGATTTTTTGATGCCCGTAATGCTTATAAATGCAAGAATCAGTAGCACAGCATAGCTAACCAGTAAGGAAGGGATGTTAAAAAACGTATTGAAATACCCTGAAAAAGCAAGTAGCACCGCGGCGATGGTGGCCGAACTGTGAAATGCAATCGTCCAACCTGTTAGAAAAGATGGAATGTCGATTTTTGGAAAAGCTTTCCGTACAAAAATGAATTCTGCACCGGCATTAGGATAGGTAGAGGACAGCTCTGCATACGACATTGCCGAGACACTGGCCGCAATGGCGGCAAAAATAAAACTCAACCAAAGGTCTGTTCCCGCCTGTCCAGCGGCTGCACCAATTACAGTATATATTCCAGCACCAACAATGGTACCTACACCATAAAAAGTAAGGCGAAGAGTACCCAGAGATTTTTTTAATTCTGCCATAATACTATTAGTAATATATTATCCATTTCTATCTAAATTCCTTTTTTCCATCTCTGCCTTTACGATGCCACGCTCAATAGCCTCTTCTTTTGAACAATTTTTGTTCAAATAGAAATCCCTTGCATATTTTAATCCTACTGCTCTAATATTTTCATCCAGCACATTAAGCCTCTCCTGGTAATCCTTAAATAAATCCTCCTTCATTTTTTAAAATAGTTTTAGAACAAAAAACACCATAGTTAAAAGATATACAATATACGCTGCATCGAAAACGAATATCTGCCATCTGCTGAACCCGTGAAGTTCCTTGCTTTGATGGACAAATACTGAATATAAAAGCGGCATCAGTCCTACAAAAGCCAGGTTGACCCAAAACAACTGGAAATCTTCGATTGGGGTCGTTACCAGTGCCAGGGGGAAAAATGCCACTGTCATGGTAACGGCATTATCTGCAATCACACTGGTGGTACCCGCAGTCACTTCACCTCCCTTTACCACACTCCATGTTTTGAATATTTCAGGGGCGGTAGTCATAATTCCGGTGATAAACAACCCTCCAACAATTTCGGAAATATTCAGTGCCGAAACAATATTTTCGGTAGCTTTTACAATAAAAAAAGCCCCCACGGCTATGGCCAGGGCCCCTGCAACCGAAAGCCATATTTTCTTTTTATCCCATTCTACCTTCTGACCCTTTTCCCTGCCTTTTATAATGGCATGCGTTAAAAAAGCCGCATAGGCAGCCAGCATGATCCACCCATCAATGGGTTGTAATCCACGCCAGGCTTTGGGAAGCGTTAATATAGCCACCAACCCGATAATTACCAGATAGGGGATAGATAATACCGAGACGGAACGTTTGTTCAGGGCCAGCAGGTTGGCATCCAAATGTTTTTGATGCTCCTTATTGTTTTTAAACTTTCTTCTGGAAGCAAAGTATGCAATGGTTACCATGAGCGGAATGGAAATGATATTGGAACCAAGCAAATTCCCCAACCCGATATCAGATACCCCACGGGCGGCGCTCGTAATATTTATCGCCACTTCAGGGCTCGCTGTTACAATAGCCAGGAAAGCTGCCCCTGCAGAAGCAGTAAGCCCCCATTGTTTGCGCAGCATCTTTAAAGGGGTAAGGAGTTGATCAGCACCCCAATGGGCAGCCCAAGCTGCCAATCCCAATACTACTACCCAAAGCCAAGCGTTCATAACTAATCGATTTTTATAATTGTCCTGTTACTTTCAGTATATTTCAACTTTTTCTTATCCGATATTTTCTGGTCTTTTTTTTGTTGGCTTTGAAAGATCAGGAGTAAAATCACTCCCGTGCTAATCCAAACATCTGCGGTATTGAATACAGGGTCGAAAAAAGTAAATTCATTACCTCCCCATAATGGCAGCCATTCCGGAAGCCTTGTATCAATAATAGGGAAGTACCACATATCCACCACATTGCCATTTAAAAATCCGGCATAACCACCGCCTGAGGAGAATATTTCTGCAATATTGCGAAGTGCGGGATCACTTTTTTCAAAAATCAGTCCGTAAAATGCACCGTCAATCAAATTGCCCAATGCACCTGCGTATATAAATGCGGCACAGATTATAAAGACTTTTGCATATCCTTCACGTATCATCTTTTTGATATAAAAGGTCCCCCAAATAACGGCTACGAAGCGAAATAGTATTAAAACAAATTTGGCCAGATAACCTTCGCCAAATTTAAAGCCCCAGGCCATGCCGGCATTCTCCAAAAAATGTAAGCGAAACCAATCCAGGCCAAACACAAAATATTCCTCGCCATAATAAAAATGGGTCTTCACATAAATCTTTATGGCCTGGTCTATTACCAACAACAGTAAAATTAATAATGCTACACTACTTTTATTCATAATTTCCTTATTCTTGCCCAACGTCTTGTGCAACATATATTTGCATTATTTAGATAATTTTAAAATTCTTATGGCGCCCCGCATTACAAACGTGAAAACGATGCCGCCAATTACCAAATCGGGCCATTTGCTATCCAGAAAATAGACCAGCACCCCGGCCAGTATCACCCCGCCGTTTACGATGATATCATTGGACGTAAAAATAGCACTGGCCTGCATATGCGCCTCCTTACTTTTGGCCTTATTTATCAACCAGAGCGAAATAAGGTTCCCCAGTAAGGCTAAAATGGAAACTATGATCATCCATTCGAACATTGGTGTTTCACTACTTGTAAAAAACCTTCTTAATACCTCTGCAAAACCAAGTGTTGCCAATGCAATTTGAAAGTAGCCGCTGAATTTTGCCACCTTCTTTTTTCTGGAAATGGCACCACCTACTGCAAATAAACTTAGCGCATATACTATCGAATCTGCCAGCATATCCAAAGAATCTGCAATTAGGCCCATAGAAGAAGAAATCCACCCCGTGGTCATTTCGATAATGAAAAAGCCGAAATTTATCCCCAGGACCCACCAAAGGATTGTTTTCTGTTTGGATTGGTCTTCTATTACGGGAGGCTCGGCTTCTTCGGTCCCCATAAATTTATCACCTAATTTTAATTCTGAAATCGAGGCTTTGATTTCCTCATTCCCTTCAAGGTGATATACTTCAAGTTTTCGATTGGGTATATCAAAATCCAAATATTTCACTTGAGCATAAGATTCCAATTTCATCCGGATCATCTGTTCTTCTGAAGGACAGTCCATTTGACTTACTATAAAAGTACTTTTGTTCATTTCTCCCATATCACTTAACTATATTTTTCCTTCCTTTATTGGAAGTTAATAAGAGAATTACCGCACCGCCAATAGCTGCAAGTAATGAAGCTATCAAAATGCTTATTTTCGAAATTTTAATCAATTCCTGATCATTAAATGCGAGATTGGTAATAAAAAGGGACATGGTAAAGCCAATTCCCGCGATCATACCAATTCCAATTATATGTTTCCAGTTTAGTGTAATATGTAATTCGGAAACTCCAAGTTTTTGCCCGATCAATGTAAAAATACCAATCCCTGTTACTTTCCCAATAGCTAATCCCAAAAGGATCCCCAGCCCTAAAGAACCGGAAACAACCTCAATTAAATTTACATCGAGCTTTACTCCCGCATTCGCGACTGCAAAAATTGGAATGATAAAGAAAGCATTGAAATCAACAAGGGAATTTTCCAGTTTGAGCAAAGGAGGCCTTGAATTCTCAGTATCTGTTTTAATAGCTTTTAAAATTATTTGTTGTTTTTTATCCTGAAGAGGATTTAATTTTTCCAGCTCTGTTTTCTCAAGATTAGTAACGTTTGTGGCGGTCCTTTCTTTTAATATTTTACTGTCTAATTTGGGCACTATTGGAATGGTAATGGCAAAAAGTACTCCCGCAATAGTTGGATGGATCCCCGAATTAAGGAAGCAATACCATAAGATGATCCCAATAATAATATACCAAATCAAATTTTTGATCCCAGTCCAATTCATTAATAATAATAACCCAAATGCCCCCATGCCCGATCCAAGGTATATCCAGCTCAACTCGTTGCTATAAAACAATGCTATCACCAATATGGCACCTATATCGTCAGCAATAGCGAGGGCTATTAAAAATGTTTTTAACTGCCTGGGGACATTTTTTCCCAGTAGGCCAATAATCCCTAGTGAATATGCGATATCGGTAGCCATAGGGATGCCCCAACCCTTTATATTTTCAGTGCCTAAATTTAGGCTAATAAAAATGAGGGCCGGAACTGCCATGCCACCTAAAGCTGCCAACAATGGGGCTGAGGCTTTTTTAATTGAAGATAATTCCCCCACCATAACCTCCCTCTTCAATTCAAGGCCGGCAACCAAAAAGAAAATTGCCATTAGGCCATCATTGATCCATTCTTCAATTGTTAGCCCAAAACTAAGATGCTCGGAAAATTCAAAAAGCAATTCATCGCCAAGAAAATGATGATAGGCACCTGCCCACTTTGAATTAGCTAAAAGAAGGGCAACTATAGTAGCAATTATTAAAAAAATCCCCCCAGCTGTTTCCCTGTCGAGGAACTTTGTTGCCGTTTCCCTGATATACCCAATAGTGGATTGATTTCGAACTGATTGCCCCATTTTATCTTATCTGTTTTTTGAGTTCATTACTTAAACCTTAATATTTCAAAAAGCTCAGTAGCGTCTTAATTTTTAAGAACTTACTGTTAGGTCAACTTTAAATATGCAACGCCCTGTCTTCGGTAGCTGCCAGACAGGCCTCCTTAAAGGTCTCGGAAAATGTGGGGTGACCGTGTGACATTCTTGCAATATCCTCGGCAGCCGCCCTAAATTCCATCGCTACCACCGCTTCGGTATAACTGTCTGCTATGCGAGGGCCTATCATATGCACGCCCAATATCTCATCGGTTTCCTTATCTGCGATTACCTTGATAAAACCATCCGTATCCATACTTATCTTCGCCCGTGCGTTTGCCTTATAGGGAAAAGAGCCCGTTTTTATACTTCTATTGGTCTTCTTCAGTTCTTCTTCCGTCAAGCCTACACCGGCGACCTCAGGCTGGGTGTACACGATATTTGGGATAAGGGAATAATTGATATGTGGCTTTTGACCTGCTATGCTTTCGGCTACAAAAACGCCTTCTTCACTGGCTTTATGGGCAAGCATTGCCCCCCGGATTACATCCCCAATGGCATACACACCCTTGACATTGGTTTCAAGGTTTTTATCTACCGTTATCTGTCCTTTCTCATTGGTTTCCACTCCTATATTTTCAAGCCCTAAACTGGCGGTGTATGGTTTTCGGCCAATGGCCATAAGACAGTAATCGCCATCTAAACTCATTTCTTCTTTATCGGAAAGATTTTCCGCTTTCAATTCTACTTTATCCTCAGTTGCCGTTGCGTTTGTCACCTTATGTTCCAAATAAAAATCAATTCCCTGTTTTCTAAGGGAACGGTGCAATTGATGTCCCAGTGCGCCGTCCATAGTGGCGATAAGGCTATCAAAATATTCTACTATGGAAACCTTTGAACCCAGGCGGGCGAATACGGAACCTATCTCAACACCGATAACGCCACCCCCAACGACCATTAAGTGCTTGGGGATTTCCTGTAGGGCAAGGGCTTCGGTGGAAGAGATGATACGCTTTTTGTCTATTTTAATATTGGGCAGTGAAGCGGGTTTGGACCCTGTGGCAATGATGATTTTATCGGTTGTTATGGTTTCCGTTTTGTCCCCGCCCTTAATCTCAATCGTGTTTTTGTCCTTGATGGTGCCGTGGCCTTGATAGACGGCAACCTTGTTCTTTTTCATCAGATAATCAACACCATTGATGATTTCCTGTACCACATCCTGAACCCTTTGGTTCATTTTCAGGATATCGACATTGGCCTCTTTAACATCAATCCCAAAATTTTCGAATTGATGCTTGAGTTTGTAATAATGCTCAGAGGCTTCCAACCAGGCTTTTGACGGGATACAGCCCACGTTAAGGCAGGTGCCGCCAAGCGTGTTGTACCTTTCAATAATGGCTACTTTTAATCCTAATTGGGCGCAACGGATCGCACTTACATACCCGCCCGGGCCAGATCCTATTATAGTTACATCAAATTTTTCCATATTCACATTTTTTTAAGTTAGTTACGGTGGAAAAAACCTTAAGCTTGACCATTGGGGGCTGGGATTCAGGCTTAAGGCACTCCCACCTATTATTTTTTACTACAGTTTTTACATATCCCTTTTAAAACTAGGTTCACATCGTTCACCTCATACTGGTTTGGCAAACTCTCTTCCGATATTTTATTTGGTAAACAGATTGTTTTCTTACAATTGGTACAATGAAAGTGCATATGTAAATCTGTACTGTGTTTACCTTTGGCGTTTTCATCGGAAATCGCATATTTTGCAAAAGCAGTTCCATCGTCAATTTGGTGCACCATGCTTTTTTTCTCAAAGAGCTTTATCGCCCTGTAGAAAGTGGTCTTATTGGCTGTTTTGATATTTTTATTGATAAAGACTTTTTGCATTTCATTTAAACTTACTGCATAAGTTTTCCTTTTGAGGTATTTGTAAATTTTCAACCTCATTTCAGTGGGACGTATCCCTTTTGACGATAATTTTTTTTCCGTTTTTGTCATTTTATATTCTTTCGAAAAACAGTCTAAGTCCGGATCTAATCTTTTTTATAAGCCAAAAGCCTTAACGCATTAAAAACCACCAGAAGCGTCGAACCTTCATGGATTACTACCGCCACTCCAATATTTGCCAAGCCGAATATGGTTGAAGGTATAAGCAGGGCCACAATACCAAGGCTAACCCAAAGGTTTTGCCTGATAATCGCCTTTGCCTTCCTGCTTAAACCTATGGCAAAGGGCAGGGTTTCCAACTTATCGGCCATTAGCGCAATATCCGCCGTTTCCAGGGCTACATCACTTCCCGCAGCACCCATAGCTATTCCTACAGTGCTGTTTGCCATGGCAGGGGCATCATTAACGCCATCGCCCACCATTGCCACCTTGGATTCCTTTTCTTTTAATTCTTTTATAGCATCCACTTTTTCTTCCGGTAATAAACTACCCCAGGCATCGGTCAATCCTATTTCTTCTGCTACTGCGTCTGCTACCTTCTGGTTATCACCAGTAAGCATGATCATTCGTTTAATTCCTATTTCTTTTAATTTTTTAAGGGTTCCCTTGGCGGCTTCACGAGGGGTATCCATTAATGCAATGATGCCTATATATTCTTCATTTTTTCGTATAAGCATTGTTGTATTTCCACCACCTTCAAGACCACGCACTTTCGTAGCTATTTTTTCGGAAGGTGTACTCTCATCAAGCCCTTCGTACAGGTCGAGGTTACCTATATAGATTTTATCATTGCCAAATGATGCTTTAATCCCTTTACCCAGAACTGCCTCTAAATTAGAGGCATTTGGGATTTCCTCGCCTTCCAGACGCTCTTTTCCATCACGAACTACAGCTTTGGCCAGGGGGTGATCACTAAGACCTTCCACGGCTACTGCTATTTTGAGAAGTTCATTGTCTGAAATATCCCCAAGTGGCACCACTTGGGTAAGTTTTGGCTTTCCTTCCGTTAGAGTTCCGGTTTTATCAAAGGCTAGGGCGGTAATAACCCCCAGGTCCTCCAGAGGGCGCCCTCCTTTAATTAATACCCCGCCACGGGCAGCTCTGGCCACTCCACTTAATACAGCACTTGGGGTCGAGATTGCCAACGCACAGGGACTTGCAGCTACTAATACGGCCATCGCCCTGTAAAAGCTGGCGCTAAAGGGTTCGTCAATAACTAAAAAAGCAAACAAAAGAATCCCGACCAAAATAAGGACGGACGGCACAAAATATTTTTCAAATTTATCGGTGAGCAACTGGGTAGGCGATTTTTGAGTCTGAGCTTCGTTAACCAGTTTCACCAATCGGGAAAGCGTTGAATCTTTGGCTGCTTTGATAACTTTAATCTCCAAAGTATTGTTCCCATTGATCGTTCCGGCAAAAACGCGGTTTTCATCTTTAATATCATCTACCTCTGAGTAATCCTTCTCAACATCTTCTACGGGAACTTTATCTACCGGTACACTCTCCCCGGTTATTGGAGCCTGGTTTACACTACTCTGCCCATCTACCACTACGCCATCTGCAGATATTTTACTATTTGGTTTTACCACGATGATATCGCCAATATTGAGTTTTTCGATACCAACTTCTTCCGTCTTACCATCTTTTTTGAGTAAGGCTGTTTTTGGCGCCAGTTCTGCCAGTGCAGCTATAGATTTGCGCGCTTTGTTCATTGCATAATGCTCCAGGGCATGCCCCAGGCTGAAGAGAAATAATAACAAAGCTCCTTCAGCCCATTCCCCTAAAATAGCCGCTCCTATAGCTGCGACCAACATAAGAAAATCAATTTCAAATCCACCTTTGGCTACGGTCTGTATGGCTTCTTTTGCTGTAAAGTAACCTCCAAAAAAGTAGGCACCTATGTATAGGGATAAGCTGACCCATTCCGGTATTGATGTTACGTAGGACAAACCAAAACCAATACCCAAAAGAGCACCGCAAATAATAGCAAAAATAAGTTCGGTGTTTTTCCCAAAAATACCTCCGTGGGCGTGGGAATTTTCTTCCCCGGCCCCGTGGCTATCCGCTTCTCTATGATTCTGGAGATCAGTATCTTTATGCTTTTGTTCTTCTATATCCCTTACCTTTTCTTTATTTAAATTTTGAGGATTCTTTTCGGCAGATTTAAAGCCCTTATTCTCAGCAGAGGAGCTTTTTTTAACTTGTAGGTTTTCTTTTTCGAGCTTTGTAGTTATCTCATCAAAACTTGTTTCCCGTTTATCATATTCTAAACGGATCATTCCTCCGGCATTGGCGGAAGCTTCCAAAACACCATTGATATTCAACAGACTCTTTTCTATAGTCCTTGCATGCCGGGTATGTCTAATCCCCTCAACCTCTATAAGCAAATGTCCATATTTCGCGGTAATTTCAGCCCCGGTTCTTTCTGCCAATGATTGAATGCGGTCAATAGAAATTATATCCGGATCGTAATGAAAGCACAATTGTGGCACCGTATCTTCCTGATCGTCTTTTATATGCACTTTATCAAGACCTTCTTTGGCTTCTAATTCTTCAATGAGCCTTTGCACACAAGTGTCTTTTTCATTTGGCACCTGAGGTAACAGTACCGGAATTTTCAGTTGTAATTTTTTCATTTTAGGTGTTGTTTATTTTATGTTTTTTCAAAAAAGGGAAATGATGTGAAACCAATAATAGAATAAGAAAAGCGGATGTAACACTTCCAATGAGGTACATACCAAACCCAATTGATATACCAACCGCGGCAGTGGCCCAAATTGTAGCTGCGGTAGTCAAACCGGAAATTAAATTTTTCGCGCTATCCCTAAAAATAATTCCTGCACCAAGGAACCCAATACCAGAAACAATATTGGCGACAATGCGGGTTTGGTCAGTTACTTCAATATGAGTATTGATTATTGTAATTAATGCGGCCCCAAGGCAAACGGCTGCATACGTTCTAATTCCTGCCGCATTTCCGTCAATTTCCCTATCGAGTCCTATCAGGACACCTAGTAAAAGAGCGACAAATAATCTCGGTATCAGTGTTATTTCAGTTTGAAAATCCATTGTATTCATCTTGTATTATAAAATATAATAATCTGTTGGCTCTTTCTTTACAGGAACATCTGTTTCACCTATCATTTGTTTAATGTTTATTTCTATCGTTTCGGCCAAATCAGTCATGGGTGTATCCAAAGGGTCGTTTTCAAAGGGATCCTGCATGAGTATGGATGTTTTTTCAATGGCAATGAAAATGACTGGTATAATAAATGTTATAGCGATTTCAACTGCTATATTTTTATCGTCCAATCCAAAAGGCAACATTGTAGCAAAAACGTAGATGATCAAATGAATCAATAAGCTGTGTGCTTTGGGGAAGACAGTATTTTTTATACGTTCGCATTTGCCCATTGAATCACATAACCTGGCTATAGTACTGTCTATCTGTACCTGCTGAAAATCATTGACCATACCAATTTCTTTTGCCTTTAACAAAGTTTCAGAGTGTTGTGACAATAAAGCATTAGGAATATTAAATGCTTTAATCCCATAGGATTCTGAGTATACCTTAACCCGAGTGGAAAAGGGTAGTTTCCTCAGCGATTCCCCTAGGGCATAGCACCAGATTACCTGACGATCGGTCATCTCTTTCACCATCTTTTGATAGCCTCCTTGATCCCTTGCAAAAAAAGACACACACTGCCTGACCAGTGTTCTGGAATCATTGACAATAGCCCCCCAAATAATACGGGCTTCCCACCACCGTTCATAGGCTTGATTGGTTCGAAAACCCAAAAGTAGAGCCACCGCAGTACCAAAAACGCCGGTTATTGCAATTGGAATAGAGATTTTTGACAAAAAACCATATTGGTCCATATAGCCAACCAGAATTGAATAACTACCGATAAATATCAGGTCAAATTTTATGGTTTTCAAGAAGTCAAAAATTGATATCCGCTTATTTAAGAGCATATTTAAAAATTATTTAAGTCCGTTCAATAAGTTGTTTGCTTATTCTCATAATGTAAACTATACTTCATTGCCACATTTAGAACAAAATTTTGCATCCATAGGTATTGGTTCTTGACAACTTATGCATTTTACTTTACCTAAAGGCTCGCCATAATGTTGACAAAAAGAAGCATTTTCAGGATTGTCTTTGCCGCATTTTGTACATCTCACAACAACCTTGGGTTCATTAAATCTTGGGTCATTATTTTTACGTTGATGCTTGTTGGAATGATGACCATAATTTCCTCTTAATAAATGTTTTAAAAATCCCATATTGTTTAGTTTAAGTATGTTTCCATATATTCCAACGCCTCGGGCATATCCAACTCGCGGGTTCCGTTCCCTGTTCTGATAAAGAAATGCGAACGATCGCCCAAATTCAAATACACAGGTTTTTGTGATTTGTGAACCCTTACATAACAGATATCCTTTTCTTCAAATTGGTGAAAAGACACTTTAACCAAAGTGCAAAAATGGGTACCCAACTTGAGGGACACCAATTGCATTATATATTGCTCAAACCCGTCCTTGCCAGGTTTTTTTAAAGTACCATAATCCTGTTCCAGCCCCAGAATACTACCTTCATCATCAATTCCGATAATTAAATGCCCTCCTTGGGTGTTCATAAACCCGGCAATTGTTTTTGCTATTACGTCTTCCAAAGCCTTATTCGGTTTAAACTGCCTCAAATCCCATCTCAAGGTAGATTTAAATTCTACTTGCTGGTTTTCTCCTGCCGCAATCAGCTCTCTGATCTCCTCCAGCTTATCTCTTCTTCCGGTCAATTGAAATATTCTTTGCCTGACCATAAACATAAGCGACAAGGCAATGCCCAGCAGTCCAAATAGCAATTTGATTATGGCTTGATCCAAATCCCATACTCTAAATTCCTGCTGATATGAAGCAAGCAGGTATTTCCACCATTCGCCATTATCTCCCTGCATGTCATACATGTGGAGTGAAATAGCCAGGGGCTGTATTATAAATAAGCCAAGGGCTAATCCAATGAATATAAAAACAAATACTTTCCGTTTTTTCATTTTTACCTTCTTTTATATACCATAGGTGCCATCGCTTTCGATGCCTGTGCCTTATAACTACTTCTTCTTATCCTGAAGGACTTTCTTCTTTTGTTCAAATTCCTCATCGCTTATCTCGTCCCGGGCGTATCGATCTCTCAGGGCTTCCATAGCCTTATCCTTCCGTCTGTTTTGTCCCGGGGTGGGATAAGGAATTAAGAATATCCAAAAGATGAGGATTATCCAAAGCCCCCACCATATCCAGTGCATTCCCCCAAAATTCCAGTTGTCCATCATAATCTTTCTGTTTAAATTTACTTAACTTTTTTAATGATTTCCTTTCTCCATCCATTCCTTGGCCAAATGTTTTTCTTCAGGGCTAAAGAATTTAATATGTGCCTTTGTAAAGGGTATCAAAACTTCGGTAAACTGTTCCTGCCATTTTGTAATTCCCACCAATGCAACCTTTTTAACGCGTTCTTCATTCGGAAGTTTCAGTTCAATGCCTTTCCAATACGCACTTGCAGTCCACCCCTCAAAATTTTCCATTTCAATATACCAGTATACTTTATGGTTTGCCTGTATATGGTTTTTTAATTGAGATATCAAATTGTCATAATCGGTAGCATCCAATCTATTTTGAGCTACCATATATACCTTGTTTTCTTTTTTATAAATTTTCATCATTGTTCCAATTTTTTAAATCAAAAAACTTAATCCAAGTCATTGCTACATTTCTCACAGACTCCCTTGGCCACCAGATTGATATCCTCTGCCACATAGCCGTCGGGCAGGTTTATCTGAGGGATTTTGTGCTCTGTAAGGCACACGGTTTCCCCGCAACTATTGCAATGAAAATGTAAGTGAAGGTCGTTTCCCACCTCACATTCACAATTGTCTTCGCACAGGGCATATTTAATGATGCCGGTGCCATCCTCAATTTGATGCACGATTCCTTTTTCTTCAAATGTCTTCATAGTACGGAAAAGCGTACTCCTTTCCGAGCTTTCGAAATCCTTTCCAAGGTCGCCTAAGCTAACGGCCACATTCAGTTGTGCCAGCCGTCTATAGGTCATCAAGCGCATTGCCGTAGGGCGGATGCCTTTGCTTTCCAACTTTTTTACTATTTTTTCCATTTGCTATAAAAGTATTTAGGGGTCGTAACGCTTTATGGATTCCCCGGTTTTTATCTGGAAGGCATCTTCAATATCGGAAAGATAAATTATTCCGTCACCGGGTTCAGTTGTTTTTGCATTCTCAAGGATAATATCTATTGCTGATTGTGCTTCTTCGTTTTGACATACCAGTTCTAACTTTACAACCGGACTGTCTGTTACACGGAAATCTAAAGAAGGTGATGCGCCTTTTGCTTTAAAAGCCCCCGTTCCTTCTCCCTGGGAAAGGGTCATACTTTTAAATCCGCTTTCACTAAGAGCTTCAATTACATTTTGAACTCGTTTCGGTTTTATAAATGCTTTTATTTCTTTCATTGCTGTAATATTAATTTTAGTATTAAGGATGAACCCTCTGGAATTTTAATTAAGACAAACATTTAACAGAGAGTCCATCCATCTAATTTTTTTAATTTAATGACCATGGGAAGTCTGGCTTTTCTGCATTTCAGAAACCAGATAATAGGCATTATTATAGGCAACCAACGTACCTTCAGGCAGAGGCTCCAGCAGTTTAATTTCAACCCAACCATCTTCATTTATTCCCGTTCTAACCTGCACTGGTTTCAATTCCCATTCGGTTTCACCATCTTCCTGGTGTTTTTGGGCCGTAAAGATGTAGGGATTTCCTTCTTCTTCAATTATTGCTTCTTCCGGTAAGGCAGGAACAGCTTCTTCACCGGTCCTGATTTTTCCGTTTATATACATCCCCGGAATTAGAAAATCTTCTTTATTATCGATTTCTGCATGCACATGTACCGCTTTGGGGTTTTGTTCAAATTGTTTCCCCACTGAATAAATTTCCCCGGTTAAATTACTGCCTGGAACCGATTCCAGTGTAAACGCAATCTTTTGGCCTTCTTTCACCTTATAAATATCTTTTTCAAAAACCATTAGATCGGCATGAACATGTTCATTATCAACTACCATAAACATACTGGTCTGAGGGTCTACATATTGTCCTACCTGTACCAGTACTTTTTCAATATAACCTCCAATTGGGCTTACTACCGGAATATATTCATATAATTCACCGTCTCTAACCTGGGAAGCATTTAGGTTTAACTGGCGCAATTGCGATTCGTACCCCCGCACTTCACCTTGTACAGACTGGTAATCTGATTGGGTTTGTTGAAAAGATTTTCCAGATCCTACCTCTGCTTCATATAAACGTTTCTGTCTTTCAAATTCCTTTTCCAAAAATTGCATCCTACTATATGCATTAATATAATCAGACTGCATTCTGGTTAAATTTGGGTGAGAAAGATAAGCCAACACCTGACCTTTATTTACCTTATCCCCCTCAATAACCTTTATAGAAGTTATATTACCGCCTAAAATTGCCGTAACGGTAGCTTCATATTGTGGCGGCACTTCTAACTGGCCATTGGCTTCCACAATACCCGACAAAGCTTTTTTAGGCAAGGTATCTACTTTAATCCCCAGACTATTGAATTTCATTTCTGAAAGATGTACCGAACGCATCCCACCTTCTTCTTCACCGTGTTCTTCATCTCCTTCCTCACCGTGATTTTCACCTTCTTCGGTATTAGTAGTTGCAGTTTCACTGGAAGCATCTTCCCCTGCCGCAGGATTTTCTTTACATCCAAAGAATATGCTGAGCGTTAAGGCAAGCATTAGAATATTTATTGATCTTGTATTCATATCGATTTTCTTATTTTAATTTTTAATTTGAATTCTTAAGGTAATATTCCAGTTGGTAGCGGCTGTCGAGATAATCGTTAAAAGCACTCCAGGCATTTACCTCGATTCTAATGGCATCTCTTATATTTTGGAGAAATGTCACATAATCGATAGCGCCTTCCTTAAAGGCCAGCACTGATCCACCTTGTTGCTCTTTGGCCAGCGGAAGTGCTTCATCCCTATAATAATTCCATGAGTTTCTCCATTTGATGTAGTCTTCACGCATATTTTTATAGGCGGTTTCCAGTTCGATTTTATCCTGATAAAAGTTTTGCTCTGCAATCTGTCTATTTACTTGTGCTTCCTGTGTACGGCCTAATTCCGGCCCAAAAAACAGCGGAATTTGAATTCCTATTTGATATTGGAAGAAACCCGATTGCCCGGCTATTTCCTGCCTACCGTACTGACCCTGAAATTTGGGCAAAAATTCAGATTTTCGTTCTCTGGTAACCGCTTTGGCAACATCTATCCTTTGTTCCGAAACCTGCAGCAACGGATGATTTTCAAGCGACTCTACCAGAAAGTTTAAAGGTTCGTCTAAAGTTTCAACAGGCAAATCTGGTACATCATAGATCGTATCACTAACAAACCATAAATTTAGACGCTGTAATGATTTCAGGTAATCTCTATAAGCTTGTTCTAACTGTATTTTCACCTCATTCCCCTGATTTGAAGTAGCAAGATACTCCAGTTTAGAGGTAGCTTCTGTTTCATACCTGATTCGTGCTGCTCTTTCAATGTCTTCAAAAATTGAATCCATTTTCTTATATACCCGATACCTCTTTTTACTTGTATAAACTGAAGCCCAGGCCCTGCTTACTTCACGTTCCACTTCTAAGGTATTTAGTTCTAAAGCATTTTCAGCAAGGGCCACCCTTTCTTTCTGTAATTTCAAACGGGGAGCTATTCCAAAAACATCTATGCCTTGTTGTTGAACACCAATTTGGGTATAGATCCCATCAGAGCCATTTCCTACCTCTTCTTTTCCTGTAAAGATTTGGGTATTCCCAAAATCATAGGCGGTTTTACGCAATACTTCCTCACTTTCAATTTCAAGTTGGGCAGCTTTTAATTGTGGAAAGTTTTGGATTGCCATTTCTTTAGCCTCTTCCAAACTAATAGTTTGTAAAGAATCCTGTATTGGATTTTCCGATGACATTTCATCAGATTGTGCATTTACGGAAAAGGTTCCGCCTAACATCAAGCCAATTATCAAAATTGTGGCTAAAGATCGTGAATTGGAAGAACCAAGCTTGTTCTGTTCCTTTTTCTCTCGTCTCTTCTCTACAAATGTATAAAGGACAGGAAGAACAACCAGCGTAAGTAAGGTAGCTGTAAGCATGCCACCAATAACAACCGTAGCAAGGGGTCGTTGTACTTCAGCTCCTGCTGACGATGAAAAAGCCATCGGCAGAAATCCAAAAATATCTGTTGTTGCTGTTAACATAATGGGACGTATTCGTTCTTTGGTTCCTGTAAAAATTCTATCTTTTATACTGGTTACCCCTTCTTCTTTTAAGGAATTAAACCTGTTAATAAGCACCAGCCCGTTTAAAACGGCAACCCCAAACAATACAATGAAGCCTACACCAGCTGAAATACTAAACGGCATATCTCTTAACCAAAGAGCAAATATTCCTCCAATAGCCGCCAGTGGAATGGCTATATAGATCATAATTGATTGGGAAAAAGATTGGAGTGCAAAGTACAGAAGCACGAATATCAGAAATAGAGCGATGGGCACTACTATTTGTAAACGCCCTTTTGCTCTTTGAAGGTTTTCAAACTCCCCACCATAAGTAATGTAATATCCTGGAGGTAAATCTAACTCTTCATCCAATTTTTGCTGGATGTCATTTACCACAGATTCCACATCCCTCCCGCGGGCATTAACTCCCACATAGGTTCTTCTAAAGGTGTTATCCCTGGAAATTTGCATAGGGCCCGGTACATAACTAATATCAGCTACTTCCTTAATCGGAACCTGAGTGCCATCCGGCAGATCTATATAGAGGGTACGTAAATCATCAATGCTTTGGCGGTGCGCCTCATCAAAACGTATTACCATATCAAACCGCTTTTCCCCTTCAAAGATCACTCCGGCCGTTCCTCCAGCAAAAGCTGCACTTATATAATCGTTAATCTTTTCAATGTCCAATCCATATTGCGCAATTTTTTTACGATTAAACCGCACCGTCATTTGTGGAAGACCAGATGTTCGTTCAGGGTTCACATCTCCTACGCCCGGTATAGTCTGTATTATTTCAGCCATTTTATCAGCTTTTTCAGCAAGAAGGTCTAAATCTTCACCATATAATTTTACCGCAACATCTTCCCTGACCCCGGTAAGCAGTTCATTAAAACGAAGCTCTACAGGCTGGCTAAAAACCAGGTTGACTCCCGTAAGTTCTTCATTAAGTTTCTCTTTGATCTTTTCTATCAATTCCTCTTTAGAACTTGCCGAAGTCCAATTATCCATATCCTTCTCTAATACAATAAACATATCGGCAATATCCATAGGCATTGGATCAGTAGGGATATCGGCAACCCCAATCCTCGCTACGGCGGTTTCTACTTCCGGGAAATTCTCAAGAAGGATATCTTCTATTTTTGTGGAAACATCAATTGCTTCACTCAAACCACTTCCAGGTCTTATTAAAGCCTGCATGGCGATATCCCCTTCATCAAGTTGAGGGACAAATTCCCCTCCCATTCTGGAAAAGATAAAACCGGCTACTATAAGTAAGACAACCGCAGACCCCAATACTATGAACTTCAATCTTAAAGCTCCTTTTAATAAAGGCATGTATCCTTTTTGAATCCCTCCAATAATTTTATCACTAACTTTTTCCAGCCAGCGTTCAAACTTTCCAAACCAGTTCTTTTTATTCTGAATTGGTTTCATAAATAAAGCAGACATCATAGGGACATAGGTAAGGCATAAGAAAATAGCACCTATCATGGCAAAACCAAAAGTAAATGCCATTGGCCGAAACATTTTCCCTTCTACCCCCGTTAGAAAAAGAATGGGCGCAAATACGATAAGAATGATAATTTGTCCAAAAAAGGCGGAACCCATCATCGTACTTCCGGCATCATAGGCTACTTCATCCATTTTAGCCTTATTAAATTTTATTTTGCCGGAACGCATCCGTTTTTGTATTTCATATACCGTACCCTCAATGATGATCACAGCACCGTCTATAATAATTCCAAAGTCAATAGCTCCCAAACTCATTAGATTGGCCCAGACATTGAATTGCTTCATCAATATAAAAGCAAAAAGAAGTGATAATGGAATGGTAGTAGCAGTTATAAGACCGCCTCTCAGACTACCTAATAATATTACTAAGGCAAAAATCACGATTAAAGCACCTTCCAGAAGATTCTGGGTCACGGTACTCGTAGTTCTTTCAATTAAAACACTTCTGTCAAGGAAGGGTTCTATTGATAAACCTTCAGGCAAAGATTGTTCTACCGTCTCCATACGATCCTGAACATTTGCAATTACTTTATTAGGATTTGCACCTTTCAACATGAGCACCATACCGCCAACAGCTTCACGGCCATCCTGGGTAAAAGCACCATAGCGTACCTGGCTACCAAACTGGACCTCTTCAGCTGCATCTCCAATTGTTACAGGCACTCCATTTTCATTCTTGATAACAATAGATTTTATATCATCTAGTGACCTGATTAAACCCTCACCACGGATAAAATTGGCCATATTATTTTTTTCTATATATGCACCGCCTGTATTAACATTATTTTTTTGCAGGGCATCGAAGACTTGGGAAATAGAAACGTTTAACGCATTCAGTTTTTCGGGATTAATGGCAATTTCATATTGTTTTATAGAGCCCCCAAATGAATTTACCTCTACTACACCTTCGACGAGGGTCATTTGACGCTTTACGATCCAATCCTGGATGGTACGCAATTCCGTAGGGGAATAAACGGTGTCATACTCTTTTTGGGGCTTTATCGTATATTGATAAATCTCACCCAAACCTGTAGTAATGGGTCCCATAGCGGGACTTCCAAATTTTTCAGGTATTTGGTCCCTGACTTCGTTTAGTTTTTCCTGAACCAGTTGACGGGGTTTGTAAATGCCCATATCGTCCTCAAAAACAATTGTAACCACGGAAAGGCCAAATCGGGAAACAGATCGTATTTCCGTAACCCCGGGCAGGTTCCCCATTGAGAGTTCTACAGGATAGGTTACAAATTGTTCAATATCTTCTGTTGCAAGATTAGGTGATTGGGTGATCACCTGAACCTGGTTGTTAGTAATATCTGGCACCGATCCCAGGTTGACGGTCATCATGGACCAAATACCCGTCCCTATCAGCGCTAAGGTAAGTAGTCCAATAATAAATTTATTATTAATGGAAAATGCGATTATCTTATTAATCATATAAATAAAAATTTAATTCAGTTAAAATTCTTGATAATAATTTTGTGCCTAACAAAATCTATCAATAGGACCAAGGATCTAGTATGAGAACCAGGATTTGGTCAAAAAAGGATATAATTATCCTTTAAAAAAACTGAATTAAACTTTTGGAGGATCTAAAAAGGAAAGAATAGGTTCTTCCACTGAGCTGTCAAAATGGACAAAGGCTTTTGATGGAATTTCAATAATCAAAGCCTTGAAATTTGAAGAACCGAAATCTACTGTATGCACATGGCAGCAATGGCAACTACAAAAAGGAGGGCATAAATCTGCTACTTTATCATGTGAATAGTCGATATCTAAATTCTGCGTAGCAACCACTGTTACTTCTGAATCAGAAATCACTTGTGAAGTGTCACTATCATTACAGGCTAATAAGTTAAGCCCGAATATATATAGAGATAATATGACAGCGATAATTTTCACACTACAAAGATAAAAAAAAATCAATGCACAGATTGTGCAAAAAGAATAGGAACAGATTTCAAAAGGTTTATCACATAATTTGATAATAATTTCAATTAAAAAATTACCAAGATCTTATACTGAAGAATTAGAACATTGTTTTTTAATAAGCTATTTAATGAAATAGAGAATTATACAAATCCTTCAAATTACTAAGTTACACTTCGAATGAGATAGGAAATATCCCCAAATAATGTTAATTAACATTATTTTCTATTCAAATTTGGCTTTCCAAAAATGTTGTACCTATGTTGTACCCAGTCCATAAAAAAAGGCCTTACATTTCTGTAAAGCCTTGTCATTGCTAGTAGCGGGAACTGGACTCGAACCAGTGACCTTCGGGTTATGAGCCCGACGAGCTACCTACTGCTCTATCCCGCGATATCGACTGCAAATATACAGTCATTTTTTGTTTCTCCAAAGCTTTTTTTCAATTAAATCATTACCCAATTCATAGCTTTCATTCGCTCCTTTTTTTTAAACGCTTCTACATCTGCAGGAACAATAAAATCTTTTATTTTCATAGATTTCTTAAACATCTTATCATCAGTAACAATAGCTATTTTTTTTAGATCTTCAGGATGTGAAAAATGAAATTTTACTGCCTTAAAAAAACCTCCCAGTGAGATTCCTTCATCAGATTCATCCTCTAAATAAAGACATATTGGCCTTATTTTTTCTAAACGATTTTCTATTTTTGAAAGGATCTCTTTCATTTTTTCCTGATCAATTTCTTCTTTAATCATGAAACCGACAACATTATCGGCAAACTCAAAAGTTTTTTCCATTGGGTTATAGAATGGTTAGTATATTCCCTAAGTTAAAAAAAGAAAATGAATTTGGAAGTAGATGAAAAGTAATTTAGAAGCTTACTGTTCAATATTCACGGCCTCATAGGATGTTAATTCTCCATTCTCAAAAGAGACACGTATTTCTATAGGGTTACAGCAATTCTCGCAGTCTTCAATATAGGTTTGGCTGCTAACCGATGGATCTAGAAGTACAGAGATTTCTTCCCAGCAATAGGGACATTGAAAAAAGTGTTCAAACATAAATTACAATTCAATATTCAACAATTGGCCGGTGAGCTGTAGCAACTCCAATTCAGCAATCTTTGCATCATATTTTGCGAGATTAAGACTCGTTCTTGCATCCAGTAAATTCACCTGGGCCTGTCTAAATTCAATAGAAGTAATTCTTCCAAGGTTAAATTGTTCCTGGGAACGCTCAAAATTATCCTGGTTTGTAGCTACGTTTTCTTCCTGAACCCTTAAAATATATAACCGGTTTTCATAATTTCCCAGAGCATTAGCAATATCCCTCCTAATTCCCAGAGCTACCTGTTTCTTTTGCAACTCCTGGTTCTCGTGGGTTATTTTAGCATTCTGAATTTGCACAGAAGTAGTACCACCATCAAAAAGATCCCAGGTTAAACTTACACCTCCAGAAATACCATCAGTAGTTTGGCGGCTTCCGGGAAAGAAAGCTGTTGCAGCACTTCTATTAAAATTCCACCCATAAGAGCCGTTAAGATCTATAGTAGGCAAATAACCAGATTTGCTAATTTTAATATCGTATTCTGTAATAGCCAAATTTTTATCCAGCTGAAGCAAGGAAACGTTATTAGCTTCGGCTTCATCAATATAGGCTTCTAATTGTAATTTTGGAATAAAAGTAACCGTGGTATCTACCTCAAAATCCTTGTTCATTATTTGTCTATCTACCAAAACATTTAAATCTCGTTTGGTGTTATCCAGTTGTTGACGGGTTTGCAGCAGGTTCACACTATCGTTATTTACATCTACCCTGGCATTAAGCACCGCCAGGTTATTACTTTGCCCGTAATCAAACTGGTATTGTGCTCTGGTTACACGCTCTTTTGAAGTTTCCAGAACATCTATTAATACTTCAACATTTTCGCTTAGCCGTGCAATTTCATAGTAAACGGTTAACAACTGAAGCATAGTATTTTCTATGGTTTCCCGGGCCTGTAGTTTAGATAAATCGTATTGTTCTTTTAAACTTTTGTAGTTGTAAAACCTACCTAAACCATCAAACAAAGTGTAATCTAAATTTATAGATGCATTATAAGAATTGCTTTCTATGCCTTGTTGATCTAGCGGTTCACCTTCTTCGGGCTCAGTAAGCCTGTTGTTAAGATCGTAACCGGCACCTGCTCGCCCGGTTACCGATGGTAAATAGCCAGAATTAAGGATTCCCTGATTGTTTTCGGAGATTTCCACATCGTTATTAGCCATTTTAATACCGTAATTACGCTCTAACGCCAGTGCTATAGCTTCTTCCTTGGTTAAGACATTTTCTTCCTGGGCAACCATACTGCCCATACAAAAAATAGCGACCACAAGTATTAAATTAACCGATCTCCCCATGTGCTTTTTCTTCTTTTTGTTCTTTAATAGCTCTTTCTACTTCTTCGTGCGTCACTTTGTTTCCGCTAGCGAGCCATTTTCCACTCACTTTAATATTATTACTGATAGATAGAAGTAATGGCAAAAGCAGTAAGGTTAGTACCGTTGCGATAGCGATTCCATAAGAAATAGAAATTGCCATAGGTTTTAAGAATTGCGCCTGCCTGCTTTTTTCAAGGAGTAATGGTGCCATTCCCGCAATAGTGGTAAGCGAGGTTAGAAAAATAGCCCTAAATCTTGCCCGGCCGGCTTCGTAAAGTGCATCGTTAAACTTCATCCCATCTCGCAGGTTTCCGTTAAATTTACTTATAAGCACCAGCCCATCATTCACCATAATTCCTACTAAAGCAATAATTCCTAAAGCGGAAAGTACATTTACCGGAAAATCGTGAATCCAGTGTCCCCAGGCAACCCCAATAATACTAAAAGGAATCATTATCATTAATAATAATGGCTGGCTGTAACTTCTAAAGGTAAAAGCTATTACCGCATAAATAAGGAATAACACCACCGGTAATACTCCCTTAGCGGAATCGGTTAGCTTGTTGGCTTCCCTGTTTTGCCCTTCATAAGAAACCGAGAGACTGGGATATTTTGCAAGCAAATCGGGCATTACGTTACTTCTGATGTCTGCTAAAATTTCGGTAGAACTTCCGTTGGGATCTTCCATATCTGCACTCACCCTAATTTCCCGAAGTCCGTCCAAATGGCTTATAGATTCGGTACCGCGCACAATATCATAATTTGCAATTTCATTAAACGGTACACGGGCACCATCTGGTGTGGTTAATCGCATATCGTCTAAATCGTTTATAGAAGAACGATTCTCAAGATCGTAGCGAACCCAAACCCTAATCTCATCCTGGCCCCGCTGAAAACGCTGCACCGGAGTTCCAAAAAAACCGTTTCTTACCTGGCGCATCACTTCACTAAGATCAAGGCCAAGTGCATAAGCACTTTCTTTCAGTTTAATATTAATCTCTTTTATACCCTGCGGATCGTTATCCTTAACATCTTTTAAAAGCGCATTATTTTCAAAATTATCTTTTAATTCTTCTTTTGCAGCCTCCAGTTCCTGGAGGTTATTCCCCAGTAAAGACACCGAAACCGGATCTCCTCCAAAATTACCACCAGAGCCAAAAGTAAGGTTCTCTACACCAAAAACAGGCCCTACTTCATCTCTAATAGCATTTGTAATTTCTGGCGATCCAATATCTCTTTCTTCTCCGGGTAGTAAATTTACCTGTAGAGAAGCTTTATTATTTCCGGGGCCAACTCTTTTAATAGTATTTTCTACAACTTGTTTATTTCCGCTTTGGCGACTGCTAAAATCTTCATTTACGCGCCAGGCAGCTGCTTCAACCATAGAAATAATGGAGTCTGTTTTTTCGGGATTCACTCCTTCAGCCATTAAAAGATCTATACTCACCCTGTCACTGGCAATACTTGGGAATAAGGTTATCCTAATCCAATTGCCACCAATTGCGCCAATGGTTAGGATTAAAACAGCAACCAAAATTCCTAAAGAAAGCATTTGTTGTTTAAGCACAAATTTTAATACGGGGCTATAAGATTTATCTCTTAAATAGCTCATAACCTTATCCCCGGTGCGGTTTACTACCCGCATTTTAACAAAGAACTTAGCCAGGCCAGTTTTCTTGTTATCTTCTTCAACATTTCTGGCTTGTAATGCTTTTGAATGAGCAATGTGGGCCGGTAAGATAATAAGTGCTTCTACCAATGAAACCACTAAAGTAAGGATGACCACTGTGGAAACTTCGCCAAAAAATTCACCAATTCTACTGTCTAAAAATAAGAATGTCGAAAAAGCTAAAACCGTAGTTAAAATAGCCGAAATTATAGGAGGAATAACTTCCATTGTACCATCTAAAGCTGCCTGAACGGGAGTTTTCCCCATTTCATAATGCTGATAAATGTTTTCCCCAATTACAATCCCATCATCTACCAGGATCCCAATTACGATAATCATCCCAAATAAAGAAAGTACGTTTATAGTTACCCCAAACTGACCGGCAAACATAAACATCCCCAAAAACGCAATAGGAAGCCCAAAAGCCACCCAAAATGCCAGCCTTGTATTTAGAAAAATCGACAAGAACAATAATACGAGAAATATTCCCATTGCCCCATTTTCCAGCAGGAGTTGGGTTCTTTGACCTAATGTAATTGAAGAATCTGATACTACATCCAGGCGAATATTACTGCTTTTCGCATTATAATCTTTTACGTATTCTTTTACCTTTTTTGCAGCCGATAAAAGGTCTTCATTATTGGTATTGCTTATCGCCACATTTACAGCAATATTGCCGTTGAAATATGAAGAGTTAGAAGTTTCACCAAATTGATCCCTAACTTCGGCCACATCGCTTAAGCGGGTAGTTTGACCGGTAGCTGAAGATCTTATAACCAAATCGTTTAAAGCATCGGCATAATAACTACGGCTGTTTGCCCTAATTAAATAATCTTCTGCTTCGGTTTTAATAGTTCCGCCGGTACTTAAGATATTTGCTGCGCCAACGGTTCTGGCAACTTCTTCAAAAGTTAGGTTATAAGCTAAAAGATCGTCCTGGCTAACTGCAATTTCAATTTCTTCTTCAGGAAATCCAGAAATTTCTATTTGCGAAATTCCGTCAAGCTGCCTTAGATCGTTCTCTACTTGCTCGCTAATACGTTTCAGCGTTACTAGCGGCACGCCATCGCCGCTAATAGCAAAACTAATAGATGGGCGCACTCTTTCTTCTTTAGAAACCACTAAAGGCTCCATTCCGCCAGGAAAAGTAGGCACGCGGTCTACTGCGTTTTTTACTTCGGTGAGCATGACATCTATATCTTCGTCCTGCTCTATTTCTACTGTGATTGAACCGCCACTCTCCCGTGCTGTAGAAGTTACTCGTTCTATACCCACCAGGCCTTTAAGGTTATCTTCAATTTTGAGAATAATCCCTTCTTCAATCTCCTCTGGAGCTGAACCCGGATAATTTACACTAATATTGATGATGCGAGATTCTTCTAAAGGAAAAAAGGAAGAATTTAAGCTGAATACACCTACCAGGCCAAAAATTACAAAAGCGAGGATTACCACATTAACGGCTACCTCATATTTTATAAAATAACTAATTAATTTTCTCAAAATTCCTCGGCTTTAGCAGTATCTTTCTCTTCCTGTATTTGCACTTTCATTCCAGGATGTGCGCCGGGAACAGGGGCCGAAACAAGCTTATCGCCATCTTCGAGGCCTTTTATCACCACTTTATTGCTAGAAAAATAAACAGGATTAATTTCTTCTAAAACCATCACGCTATCTTTTACCACGTAAACTTTAGACCGGTCTACCAACAACTCCCTGGCAATCTCAATGGCATTATCCTCATCACGAGCATCTAATTTTGCTTCCAGGTACATTCCTTCCCGAATATCGGGATCTTCAATTCTTATAAAAACCTGGATGGTTTGTGAGGTGCGGTCTACCCGGGCATTTATCCTGCTTACAGTACCTGTGTATGTCTGATTCCCGTCAAGATCCTGGAGCGCTACATTTTCTCCGATTTTTAATAAATCTGAAAACTTTTTCCCAACAGCAACTTCAAGTTCGTAAACCGAAGGATCTATAAATTCACCTAGTTTCTGGCCGGGTCTTACCAAAGTTCCCGGGTTTACGGAAGCTTCAGTTAAAACTCCATTAAATGGGGCAACTATATTGAATTTTCTAAGGCGTTCTTCCAGGTTCTTTATCTCGTAATAAGCCGATTGGATTCCGCGGCCGGTAATAAAATATTTTTCTTTATCTGAATCTGGCTCAGGCAAAGGTTTAGTTGTACTGTTTACATCAAAATTATTCAGGTAATCTTGCCATTTCTGAAAAGAATCTGGATAATCCATTCTAAGATCGGGCATAATGGAAGTGATATTATTGAATAATTCACTTTTAGCCGAACGCACACTTGCAGCATATTCTTCTGAATTAATACTTAATAGCACCTGGCCTTTATTATAACGCTGCCCGGGTCTAAAATCTTTACTGCTGTACTGGAAAATTCCTTCTACTTCAGAAAAAAGCTCCATTTTTTTAAGCGCGGTAACATTACCATTGGCGGGAACTATTATGGGAACCCTTCGGTTTTCAACAGTTTCTACAAATACATTTTTTACCACTTTGGTAGTCTCGGGAACTTCTTTCACATTACTATCAATAATTGCTTTTGCGCCAAAAACTGCTAAAACAATAAGTAATACTCCAAGTATAGAAAGTATAATTTTGCGTTTATCCATGTGTGTAAGACACCTATTTGCCCAATTGGTTTAATTTAAACTTGAAATTATAAGAATTGTTTATGCTAAACTATCCAGGCTTTCCTGAATTTCTTCCCATTCTTTCATAAGAGAGTTTAGCTCTTTTTTCTTTGTTTTATATTTCTCCAAATATCCTGGTTTCGCTGCAACTTCATCGTAATTTGTAGCTAATTCCATATCACGCGTTTCGAGTTCTTTTTCTAACTTAGTGATTTTAGATTCGGTATTGTTTAATTTATTTTTTAAGGATTTTACCTTTTTCTGGTCTTTGTAGGCTTTTTTGTTGTTAGAACCGGCAGCATCCTTTTGCACTTTGGCTGCTTTATCTTTTTTCTCTACGCTGCGCATATCTTCAAGCTTACGCTGCTCTAAAAAGTAATTTATATCGCCCAGATATTCCTTTATTTTGGTATCCTTAAACTCATAAACTTTATTAGAAAGTCCTTGAAGGAAATCCCTGTCGTGAGAAACAATTATTAAAGTTCCCTCAAACCTATTCAAAGCCTCCTTTAATACATTCTTAGATTTAATATCAAGGTGATTGGTAGGCTCATCCATTATAAGCACGTTAAAAGGCTGCAGCATTAACTTACAAAGCGCCAAACGGTTTCTTTCACCACCAGAGAGTACTTTTACCTTTTTCTCTACTTCATCACCTCTAAAGAGGAAGGAGCCCAACATATCTCGAACTTTGCTTCGGTTTTTTTCGTTAGCAGCATCAATCATAATATCGTGAACGGTTTTCTCACCGTCCAGGTAATCGGCTTGATTTTGCGCAAAATATCCTAACTGAACATTGTGCCCCAGTTTTAAATGTCCTTCATATGGAATTTCATCAATAATAATTTTAGCAAGCGTGGTTTTACCCTGCCCGTTTTGCCCCACAAAAGCAATTTTACTTCCACGTTCTATTAAAAGATCAATATCTTTTAAAACCTGATTATTACCATAAGCTTTGCCAATTCCCTCTGCTTCTATAACTACTTTCCCAGGTTGAATAGAAATAGGGAAACTCACATTCATCACCGCATTATCATCTTCATCCACCTCAATCCGATCTATTTTATCAAGTTTTTTGATGAGCGACTGTGCCATAGAAGCTTTTGAAGCTTTTGCCCTAAATTTATCGATGAGTTTTTCGGTTTGCTCAATTTCACGTTGCTGATTCTTCTGTGCGGCCAGTTGTTGCTCTCTTAATTCCTCTCTAAGCACCAGGTATTTTGAATACGGCTTATTGAAATCGTAAATCTGGCCAAGCGAAATCTCTATGGTTCTATTGGTAACATTATCCAGGAACATTTTATCGTGCGAAACAATAATCACACAGCCTGAATAATTATTAAGGAAATTCTCCAGCCAGATAATACTTTCAATATCCAGGTGGTTGGTAGGCTCATCCAGCAATAGAATATCGTTATTTTGAAGTAAAAGTTTAGCGAGTTCTATTCGCATTCTCCAACCTCCCGAAAAAGTTTCGGTAAGTTTACCAAATTGTTCCCGCTGAAAACCAAGCCCCAGCAAGACCTTTTCAGTATCGCCTTCGTAATTATACCCGCCAATTATTTCGTAAGTATGTGTAATCTCACTTAAATCCTGAATAAGTTGGGTGTAAGATTCACTTTCGTAATCGGTTCTGGTTGCTAATTGATGGTTAATTTCATCAATTTGCTTTTCAAGTTTCTTTATTTCAACAAAAGCTTGTTGCGCTTCTTCTAAAACACTGCGACCCTGTTCAAAATCTATATCCTGCTTTAAAAAACCAATATTCAGTTCTTTATCACGCGCAATCTGCCCACCATCGTATTCCTGCTCGCCGGCAAGAATTTTAAGCATTGTAGATTTTCCGGCACCATTCTTTCCTATTAAACCAACGCGATCTCCCGCGCCCAGTCTAAAGGTTATTTCTTCAAAAAGATATTCTCCGCCAAAGGAAACAGAGAGATTATGAATATTAAGCATTTGTTGATTTTATTTTTGCAAATATGCCTAAATTTACAACGTGAAAAAAATATGTTTACTCCCAATCTAAAGCCGCAACGAAACTTATAACCCCTTGATTATCAATTATGGAATTTTTAAAAGGAACCAAGCTTTACAGTATACTTACAGGAACCTGCCCTGTTTGCCACGAAGAGAGTATGTATGTTGAAAGCAATCCTTATAAATTAGGACGTATTTTTGAAATGCACGAGCACTGTTCTAACTGCGGAACAAAATATAAAATAGAGCCTTCTTTCTTTTTTGGAGCTATGTATGTAAGCTATGCGGTAGGCATCGCATTTTCTGTAGCTGCATTTGTGATTGCCTATTTCTTTTTTGGAGGTGGATTAATGACCTCCTTTTGGGCCATAATAGGAACGCTAGTGGTATTTATGCCTATTATTATAAGGCTTTCCAGAAATATTTGGATTAATTTCTTTCTTAACTACAAACCCAATGCGGGGAAACGCTAAGCCTCATAATGTTTCTTATTGAATCTTTGTAAATCTATTTCCTGCGGAAGCTGAACATTTTCTTCAATAAACCTGATTAATTGTTCTGAAACCATTGGAGAAATAAGCACGCCTCTACTGCCAAATCCATTGCAGCAATACAGGTTTTTATATTCAGGATGTCTTCCTAACATTGGTTTGCGGTCTTTGCTGGCAGGTCTAATTCCTGCTGACTGATCTACAACTTCAAACTTACAGGTAATTAACTTCTTAATTTTATTTTCCAGGTCTTCCCGTGCAGTTTTACTGGGTTGCGGATCTGTATCCTTGTTGTTATAAGTGGCCCCAACTTTATATAAATTATTCCCTAGCGGAATAATAAAAACCGAAGACTTTACTGCTTCTTCCAATTTTAATTCTTCTGAATAAATAGTGATATATTCTCCCTTATTTCCGCGTAGCGGAAGGTAATTAAAGAAAGGATTATGTTGCATTCCAAATCCTTCACAAAAAACGATTTGTTTGGCTAAAACTCCATTATAGTTAACGGAATCTTCATTAATCTGAAGCGCCGAATAATCAAATCTTTCAAATTGAATTTTGTTATTATTTTTCAAATAATTTCGGTATTCTTTTATAAGCACATCGGTATCAATTACCCCGGTTTGCCGAACCCTCCCAAAGGAGTATTCCGAAGGAATGCAAGGATTAATATTTTTAACCAGATCGGTATCTAAATATTCTGAAAGTAAAGGTTTATCGGCTGCTCCAAACCAATTGTTCTGCTCTTCAGCTGAAAAGAATTTTCTATAAATTTCTACAGGATAAAGAATCTTAGCCTGTAATTTTGTTTCCATTTCTTTATAAAACGGAAGTGCGATTTTCATTTGCTCATTCGCATTCCAGGCCAGGGTAAAACGTTTAAGAATTACCGGGTTAAACAGCCCACCGGCAACCAGGGAAGATTTTTGAGAATTATCTTCAAAAACTACAAACTTCTTATTTCTGTCTTCCAGCCTTTGACTTATTGCAATTCCGCTTAGGCCTAAACCAACTACTATATAATCTAACATAGTTTAAAATTAAAAATTTATAGTTAACCTCCCTATTAAAAATGAAAAAGCGCTCCATAAGAAACGCTTTTCTAATAAATTTTGAAGCTTTTAAAGGAATTAGTAATTCCACATATCCAGCTCAAAGTTTCTTATTTGCTCTTTAATACGCTGGGCTTCTAAAAGTTCCATAAACGCATTATCTACAATGTATTCATCAATTTCACGATCTCCATAAACGTTATCTTCTTTATAGATCATCCCATCAAATCTTCTGGAATTCAGTAAATGATCAAAGGTGACGGTTTGCGCCGAACTACTGCCGGTAAAGGCTTTATTATCATGCAAAACCTGCCTGGCATCGGGAAACCAAACCCAAAATAATTCTACCAGATCGGTTTGACCAGAATCTATAAAGTTTACATCGGGAGCTACGGGAGCTATACCGAGTATTCTATACTTCAATTCTGCCTGGCGTTTATCAAAATACCACATTCCGCGAATATGATATTCTGCGATATCAGCGGCACTTAAATCCCGCCTATCTATAAATTGTTCCTCAACCTGTTCCCCGGCATTATACTGCTCAATTCCAAGATCTGTAGTATCTACTTTAGATAAGGTTGCTTCAATATCCTTAAGGGTTCTCTTTTCTTTAAAGTAAGAATCGGCATAAATGTTTTGAATTTTACCACTTTTAATAGCAGAAACCAAAACATCGTACAGGGCCCTACGGTTATTCCCAATATTATTAGTATCTATTGGGTAATACAATGGGAAATTAACCCTTTCATCAAGATCTATTTTTTCCCATACGTTTTTAGACCATAATACATCACGATCTTCAATGTATCCATATTCAAGTGGTTTATCATTAATATCACTTTGAATCTGGGCTTCGGTTTTCCTGCCAATATCTTCAGGGTCTTTAGCGTTTAAAATATTCGCCTGCCCAAAAGATGTTATTGTGAAAGAAAACACCAAAGCATTCAATAAAAATCCTCTCCAATTCATCTTCTAAATTTTATTAATTTGTTAACTCTATAACAACTGGAGAAACTTTCTTCAGTTTATATCCAGAGTTACCAGAGATACCCGCTTGAATATCAAAAATTTGCACAGATTCTCCTCGTCCTGCTCTTCTTAGAGCAGCTTTTGCTCTATCGTCTAACCTACTACCATTAACCTGAATAGTTGGTTGTCCCGGTACTTTAAAACTAAATCCTGTTACGTTTAGATCAAGATTGAAATCAAAATCTGGAAGTGTTGCACCAATAGTAGAAACTTCTAAACTATTACGTTGCATTTGCACCGATCCATCTTCTCCCCTAACCGTACCTGCCGGTCTTGGAATATCTTTAATTCTAAATGTTTTGCTATCTGAAACGGTTTCTCCACCGGGAAGCTTACCACTTACATTAATTGCTACTTCTCTAGCCTGTAAATTAGTAACGTTCATCACGTATTGTCCCGCACCACCAGCTGGTGAAAGTCCTGGAGCCTGAGCACTAATACTACCTACACCAGGAATAGAAATCGTCATTGGGTTTTGAACTCCGCGATAAAGTACATTCATTTTATCAGCCGAAATAACTGCTGAATTAGGCTTTGGAATAACAGCATAAGAACTATTAATAGGGATTCTCACAATAGAGTCACCTTCTTTAAACTGAAGCTCTCCGTTAATTTCTTTTTCACCTACATTACCTGCAGGGAAATCTAACATAACCTGTCCCGCCTGTGTGCTCTCTACATTATTGCCGTTTATAGTAACATTTTCAAATTTTAAAGTAGGATCTACACGACCTAAAACTACTTTACCTTTAAAGTTTTCACCACTAAAAAAGGCCGTTTTGTCTGGCACTACTATGGCCTGATAATTAGTTAAGGAAACGTCACTTTGCAATTGCCCTTCAAGCATTGAAGATAAAATATCGTTTTCTGTTGTTCTAACATCAGATTGTATCTGAGTTAATTTTGTAAGAGAAGCAATTAACGGAAATCCCTGATAGTTGTACATCAACCAGGGTTTGGTTACATTCTCGTTATCAGTAATTTCTTCCGTAGAAAAATCGTTTGCAACTTCACTTCTAATCTGCGGAAAACCATCTCCCAGAATATTAAGTACTTCATTTCTATAAGTATCTATAGCTGCAACAAACTCTTCTCCTCTTGGTGTTACTCTTCCACTCGCAAAAAATAAGTTGTCTAACTTATCAGAGCGATCCATAGATTCATAATTGTTTCTATCTTCACCTTCATAATCGGCTAATAATTCATCCTTAAGATTACCTACCGTATTGTATAAATTATCTGAAAGCACACCAATTTGTTCGGCTTTAGCTTTTAATTCTTCATATTTTGCAGGTTGTTCTTCGGCTTTGGCGGCTAAACCGGCCATTGCCATATCGTTACGTTGAGATGTAGTAGCATTAGATTCCTCAAGGTCTTCATTCATTTGACCAAAGGCTGTCAATACTTCCTTAGACATATTTAGTGCCATCATTGCTATGAACACCAGATACATCAGGTTAATCATCTTCTGTCTTGGGGTTTGTTTTCCAGACGCCATGTGCTAATTAGTTTTGTTCTTTAATAATTTAGGTTTTCAGGGGTAATAAATTCACTAATTAGTTGGCACACCACTGCGGGTACCGTTCATAGCTGTAAGCATACCTCCATAAACTCCGTTTAAAGAAGAAAGGTTAGCTGCAAGAGATCCCATTTCCTGGTTTAATTTACCGGCATTTTCTGCAACCTCCTGGTTGATTTCTGCCTGGCGTGAAGCTGATTCTACCTGAGCTTTATAAATATTATTTAAGGTTTCCATTTGCGTAGCAGCTGTTGTAAGCTCTTCGCTGTATTTCTTTTGAGAAGCCATAGCATCTACAGTAGGAGCAATTCCTTTTGCCGCTCCTTCAAAATTACGGATACTGTCTCCAAGACTGCTCATTAAATTAGCATCTATCTTAGCTTCTTTAAGCATTTCATCTAATTTCTTAGAAAGTTGGCCCTGAGTTTCTTTGTCTTCCTCAATTACTGTTGCGCTACGTCGAGTTCCTTGTCCACCGGCTAATTCAGGGTAAACTAAAGACCAGTCAAGGTCGTCATCTGTAGGTTCAAATGCAGAATATGCAAATACAAAAGCCTCTACTACAAGACCTGCAATAAGCATTGGGTTTGCAAATGGCCAGTGCATAATTTTAAAAAGCGCACCTAATATTACAACTGATGCACCTAAACCGTACACCATGTTAGTTATTCTCTTTGTTGAATTCGATTTTGCCATAATAATAAAATAGATTTAGATTTTCTACTGGTTAAATAGGTTGTTGTTAATTATCTGTTTGGTTGATTTAGGGTAACATCTGTTCCGAGGTAATCTTGAACTGTTCTAAAGCCAATATAGCTTCTTGCAGAATCTGCATATTCATAATCTCTTGAACTTACCTGAAGGAAATAAGCTACATCTTTCCAGGAACCTCCCCGCACTACTTTTCGCATATCGTCGGGATTATTAACCGTTGGGTTCATTGAAGACATGTATTCGTAAGAAGCGGGATCATAAGACGAATCTACCCACTCTGCCACGTTTCCGGCCATATTATACAAACCATAATCATTTGGATCGTAAGATTGAGCTTCAACAGTATAAAGCGCCTGATCTGCGGCGTAATCCCCTCTTAATGGCTTAAAGTTGGCCATAAAACAACCACGGTCGTTTTTGGCGTAAGGACCTCCCCACGGGTAAGTAGCTCCTTCTAAACCACCACGAGCTGCGTATTCCCATTCACCCTCGGTTGGTAAACGGTATGAAGGCACGTTGTGCTCACCTTTTTCTCTTCGGTAATAATTATGATATAAGGTTCTCCATTGAGTAAAAGCCCTTGCCTGTTTCCAGGTAACTCCTACTACAGGATAATCGTCAAAAGCACTATGCCAGAAATAATCATTATGCATAGGCTCATTATATGAATAGTTGAAATCTCTTATCCAAACTGTAGTATCGGGATAAATTTGAATTTCTTCTCTTTTTATATAATCACTTCTATTTCCTTGCTTTTTAGCTGCACCCTGCACATCCATCCAGGTATAAGTGAACTTTAATTTTTCTACATCTATGGTACGCTGGCCGTTATAAACTTCTTCCATGGGGATATACATCATATCCATAACCTCCGCATAATATACATCTGGATAATCTTCTGTATCCCAAATAATATCAATATCCTTATTTAAACGGCGGTTCTCGTAGGTATCAGATGGGCCACCCTGGCCGTAGGTATTCAGCATATATTCTTCATAAGGCGTCATGTCACCTTCATCGGCATCCATAAAAGCGTAATCTCCAATTCCGCCTGAGCCTTCTGCTTCGCCCATGTTTTCAGCCATAATTGCTAATTCGGTTCTAACAATAGAATCCTTTACATCATTAACAAATTGACGGTATTCGGCATTGGTAATTTCGGTTTCATCCATATAGAAAGAACGCACGGTCACCGTTTTAGGCGGGGCATTGCGTTGGCCTGCGATATCATCATCAGACTTTCCCATTATAAATGAACCTCCAGGAATTAATGTCATCCCAAGTGGTTTCTCCGGATTCCACTTCTCCCCTTTCGCACCAACCAGCTGTCCACGATCTCCACGCCCACAGCTTGAAAGCAAGGCCAGAACAGCTATTAGCGAAATAAATTTCTTCATAGTTTCTCTTAGGTTAAGACATCTCAATTTACGGCAGTAAACCTATCTAATTATTTTTTAAAAAACAATATTTTAGGTAAAAATACAGTAAATACCAAGAATGCCTGAAATTATTTTAAACTTCGTTTTTTCTTTTTGCTTTATACCATCTTTCTGGAATTACCTGATTACAAGCTTCCAGGTAATCTTCCTCACTGCAAGGTAATAACGTACTCCTTTTTAATTTAGTATCTACATGTTCAAGAAACGGAATCTCTATCCACCACCTCCCGCTAACAGGACTTTTGTAGAACACTAAAACCTCATCATCTATAGGAACCTGATACTTTATAAACTCTTTTTTTGCCGAAATAGTATTTTCGTTAGTCCGGTAATTTACCCCTTCGGCAAAATACCACATCATTTGTGCCATTAACATGGCGCCCAAATTTCCGAATTTTAAATTATCATATTCATAAATCCCGAAAGAGCTTACTTTGTCGCTAATCCCCGCATATCGTGAAAGCGCACAAATTTCCTTCCCATCAAATCCATTAGGGGAAGCAATATCACGAGAACCCGATGAAGGTGCACTTACAGCTGCTAAATCTATAGCCACCATATTTGCATCTCGCATTACCGGTTCTACTAATTTTATATTATTACTAACTTCTCCTAAACGATAAGCGTCAAAAAACAGGCGCTCCATTAATTCTATTTCATCTTGCGAATTAAAATAGGTTTGATAGCCAATATTGGAATAATTAAATAAATTATAAGGCTGATTAACCACTATCTTACCCACGTAAGAGCGATTGCCTATAGGGTTTTCGGCATCCCCTAAATCAAAACGGCTATCTATATTTACAAGATTCACCATTTGATCTAAAGTATCGTAAGCCCGGTATTGTGCGTAAACCAAATCCTGACTTCCGCCTAAAAGCACGGGAATCAAATCTTTTTTCACTAATTGCGCCACCAGGGTTTGCACTGCAAAATAAGTATCTTCTACAGTCTCGCCTTTTTCAATATCCCCCAAATCGGCAATATTAATGTGCCAGTTTCCCGGGAATAAACTATAAAAAGCCTTTCTTACATCTACAAAATCAAGAAAGTCTATTTCTTCTCCCAGCCGGTTTTCTTTAATACCCACCACTGCCATTTGTACGCCATCTAAATCTGGCAAACCGTGAGAGGCGGTATGTTTTTTTACTGAATTTCCCAGGGAATGTTCACCAAAACCGGCAATTTCCCTAAGCAACTCTTCAGAAAGGGGACTCAGAAAATCTAAATCCATATATTACTTCTTCTTTTTTGTAGTGGTTTTCTTTTTTGCCGTGCTCTTCTTAGCAGTCGTTTTTTTAGCCGGAGCTTTCTTTTTAGTAGTCTTTTTTTTCTTTTTAGATTTCTCTTCAAGAATTTCTTTTACTTCCTCCAAACTTAAGTTTTCGGCATCTGTGGTTTTTGGCAACTCAATTTTAGTCTTGCCTTTTATAATATTAAACCTTCCCCAACGTGCTTTTTCAACCCTAATTCCTTCTTCTTCCCAGTTGTGGATCAACTTCTCACGCTCTTTACGCTTTTTATCTTCAATTAGGGTTTCAATATCTTCAATAGAAAGATTATCAAAATCGTATTTTTTATTTACGTTAATGAAAATACCATTCCATTTTAAGAAAGGACCAAAACGGCCTACACCTTTTTGCACCGGCATATCTTCGTAGTGGTGAATTGGAGCATCCGCCTTTTCTTTTTCCTTGATCAGCTCCATTGCGCGATCAAAATCTACGTTTAATGGGTCTTCGCCTTTTTCAAGCGAAACATATTTCTTGCCAAATTTCACATAAGGACCAAAACGGCCATTATTTACCTCAACTTTTTCATCTTTATACTCTCCTAATTCCTTCGGAAGCTGGAAAAGATCCATCGCTTCTTCGTAAGTAACCGAATCTAAAGTTTGGTCTGGACCAAGACTGGCGAATTTTGGTTTTTCATCATCTTCTACGGAACCAATTTGAACCATAGGCCCAAATTTTCCTAACCTTACACTTACAGGCTTGCCGGTTTCAGGATCTTCACCTAAAATTCTTTCTCCAACCTCTCGGTCGGCATTTTTGGCTACATCTACAACCTGCGGATGAAAGTCTTCATAGAATTCTTTCATCATATGCGTCCATTCTTCATTTCCTTCCGCGATATCATCAAAACTTTGCTCAACTCTCGCGGTAAAATTATAATCAAGAATGTTTGAAAAATGATTCACAAGAAAATCGTTCACCACCATACCTACGGCAGTTGGCACTAATTTTCCTTTATCACTTCCTACGGTTTCAGTTAATTTATTCTCTTTGATGTCAGAACCTTTCAATACAAATTGCAAATACTCGCGCTCTGTACCTTCAACCGACCCTTTTTCTATATAATTCCTATTCTGAATAGTAGAAATTGTAGGTGCGTAAGTAGAAGGACGTCCAATTCCCAATTCTTCCAGTTTTTTCACTAAAGAAGCTTCAGTATATCTATATGGCGGTCTTGTAAATCTTTCTGTTGCGGTAATATATTTGTTATTAAGCGGCTGATTTTCCTTTAAAGCCGGTAACATTCCGTTTTGCTCTTCTGCATCTTCATCATCATCGGTACTTTCCAGGTAAACTTTCAGGAAACCGTCAAATTTCAAAACTTCTCCATTTGCAGTAAACTGCTTATCGTGTTTAGAAGCTTCAATTTTTACATTGGTACGCTCTAATTGGGCTTCACTCATTTGTGAAGCGATAGCTCGCTTCCAGATCAACTCATATAAGCGTTGTTCGTCCCGATCTGCCCTTACCGAGTGGCTGGCAAAATTTGTTGGGCGAATTGCTTCGTGAGCTTCCTGAGCGCCTTTAGTTTTTCCTTTAAATTGTCTTGATTTTGCGTATTTATCTCCGTAAGCCTTTAAAATTTCTTCATTAGCTCCTTTTCGTGCATCTTCTGAAAGGTTTACCGAATCTGTTCTCATATAAGTAATATGACCTGCTTCGTATAAACGTTGCGCCATAGTCATGGTCTTACTTACTGAAAAATACAACTTCCTGGCAGCTTCCTGTTGCAAAGTTGAAGTGGTAAACGGTGGTGCAGGAGATTTTTTTGCAGGCTTGGTAGTAAGTTCTGCTACTTTAAAATCTGATCCTAAGTTTTGCTGAAGAAATGCTTCGGCTTCTTTACGGGTATCAAAATTTTTCGGGATTTTTGCTTTAAAAGATTTACCGTCTTCTGTAGTGAATTCGGCGTCTATTCTAAAGGAAGCTTCCGCAGTAAAATTTTGAATTTCTCTTTCTCTTTCTACAATAAGTCTCACTGAAACAGATTGTACTCTCCCGGCAGAAAGACCTCCTTTAACTTTTCGCCATAAAACCGGCGAAAGTTCGTAACCTACCAACCTGTCTAAAACCCTACGGGCCTGCTGGGCATTTACCAGGTTATAATTAATATCCCTGGGATTGTCAATAGCTTTAAGAATAGCCGATTTAGTGATCTCGTGAAAAACAATCCTTTTGGTTTTATCACTTTTAAGATTAAGCTCTTCGGCAAGGTGCCAGGCTATAGCTTCTCCCTCCCGGTCTTCATCACTTGCCAGCCATACCATATCAGCATCTTTTGCAAAACCTTTTAGTTTTCTAACTACATCTTTTTTGTCTTTAGAAACTATATATTTTGGTTTAAAATTACCTTCGGTATCAACACCTAATTCTTTTGTAGGCAGGTCGGCAATATGTCCAAAACTGGAAGCCACCTTATAATCTTTTCCTAAAAATTTTTCGATGGTTTTCGCCTTGGCAGGGGACTCTACAATCACTAAATTCTTTGCCATAACTCTCTTTTTTCTAGCTGCAAAAGTATATCAATTTTTTTTTAACATCCTAAATGATTTTACAAAACAAGTAGAAATAGCTTGTAAAACAGCCACATTCACGGCTTCACGTATAAAAAAATTCTTTTCTCAATAATTTATAAAAAAACCCCGCAGTATTGCGGGGCATCCTTAAAAAACCAAACAAAATAAAATCAATTAAGGCTGAAAGTGCTTAGTAAATTGATCTCATTACCTTTATAAGTATATTGGAAAAGTGTATTATCCCCAACCATTAAGAGCACATCTTCTAAAGGGATGACGTCATAGGTGTTAATGTCCTGAAAATGGTCTATAAGTTCCAGGTTGGGGGTATTTTTTGTGTCATATATTTTTAATCCGGCAGTACCATCGCAAACAAAAAGCCAGTCGTCTTTTACGCCAAGGCCGTAAGGATTTTTCATTGGGTAAGATTGCAATAACTGCGGATTGGACTTATCGGTTACATCTATTACATCCAACTGGCTCCATTCCTGCCCGCATATATTTCCTCCTCTAATAGTTACATAAGCCATATCCCCTTTTACTACAACGGGATCGCAACCAAGAATATGTCTAAACATAGATTTATATTCTGGCGTAGCTGGATTTTCTACACTATAGATATACATACCGGTAGAACTTCCCAGGTATAAATGATTTTCTTTATAAAAAATAGTTTCTATATCTGGCCCAATCCATTCAGTTTTTAATAATTCGGGGTTACTTAATCCTGCAATATTGAAAACCGATAAATTATTTTGATCTACTACATATAAATAATCTTCATGAATATTGAAACGAGCCAAAGAACCTCCGGTACCGGAACCGCCTGATGAATTCCCTGATTCAGAAAAAGATGCCCTATCATTAGTTAACCATTCTGTATCGTTTGCCATTTCAATTTTTCGGGTTTCCATAACGTAACCTATCACTACTTCGGTTTCAGCATTAAAATTATCGCTATCTACAAAAGATGCACTTGCAGGAATACGGTTATTATGGTTGGGAAAAACGTTTTTCATTCTTTCCGCTTGTGTTATATTATTCATATCACTAATATCAAAAACCACCAGGTCCATAGCAGAATTTGCAAATAACATATCATCTTTTACAGCGATATCGGTATTTTGCGGAATTTCAAGAAATTTCATTTTTACAGGGTTTCGGTGATCACTGTTATCTATAATATGCACACCTTTTTGATCATCGTTTATAAAAACATAATCTCCATAAGAATAGATCTTGCCAGCTTCGGTAATTGCTCTTGGCTCAGAAATTTTAACCATAGCCCTAAATTCTTCAATAGGCTTTACTACGGGAACGGCTACATTATAAAATTCTTCTTCGGTTGCGTCTTTCTCGCAAGAAGTGAACAAAGCCATTAAAGCCAGAAGAAGCAACGTAATTAAACTGTAGAAAAATCTCATAATTATCTGGTTGGTTTCTATATAGATGCAATAATTACAAAAAGGTTGCGTGAGAAAATTAAAAATATTGCTGTCACTTTGTCAGAAGTTCGTTTTACCCTTATCTTTGCATTTCTTAATCCTGAAAAGGAAGATTTGAATTATGGAGAAGACAATAGACGAAAAACAACAGGGAAACACGCTCGTAATGGAGCCTAAGCAAGAAAATACCCGAAAGCTTTTTATTGAAAGTTACGGTTGTGCAATGAATTTTAGCGATAGCGAAATTGTTGCTTCTATTCTTGCAAAAGAAGGTTTTAATACTACTCAAAACTTAGAAGAAGCAGATCTGGTTTTGGTAAACACCTGTTCTATTAGAGAAAAAGCTGAACAAACCGTTCGTAAAAGGCTTGAAAAATATAACGCAGTAAAAAGAATAAATCCCGGGATGAAAGTGGGCGTATTAGGTTGTATGGCCGAGCGTCTTAAAGAAAAATTCCTGGAAGAAGAAAAAATAGTAGATCTTGTAGTTGGGCCAGATGCCTATAAAGACCTTCCAAATCTTATAAATGAAGTTGAAGCAGGCCGGGATGCAATAAATGTTCTTCTCTCTAAAGAAGAAACTTATGGTGATATTTCTCCTGTTCGATTACAAAGCAATGGAGTTTCAGCATTTGTCTCTATCACCAGGGGCTGCGATAATATGTGTACCTTTTGCGTGGTACCCTTTACCCGGGGAAGAGAGCGAAGCCGCGACCCACAAAGTATAGTAGAGGAAGTAAACGATCTTTGGAATAAAGGTTTCAAAGAAATTACGCTTCTGGGCCAAAACGTAGATAGCTATTTATGGTATGGCGGCGGACTTAAAAAAGACTTTAAAAATGCTTCTGAAATTCAAAAAGCTACAGCCACAGATTTCTCCGCACTTTTAAGACTGGTCGCCGAAGCACAACCAAAAATGAGGATTAGGTTTTCAACTTCAAATCCGCAGGATATGACTTTGGAGGTAATTGAAGTTGTAGCCGCTTATCCCAATATTTGCAAGCATATTCATTTACCGGTTCAAAGCGGAAGTGATAGAATCTTAAAAGAGATGAACAGGCTGCACACCCGCGAAGAATATTTTAAACTTATAGACTATATAAGAGAATTAATGCCAGAGTGCTCTATTTCCCAGGATTTAATTGTTGGTTTCCCAACTGAAACTGAAGAGGATCATAAGGATACTTTATCATTAATGGAATATGTGAAATATGACTTTGGGTATATGTATGCATATTCTGAAAGACCTGGTACTATGGCGGCCCGTAAATTGGAAGACGATGTGCCTGCAGAAACAAAACAAAGAAGATTAGCCGAAATAGTAGCGCTTCAGCGTGAACATAATCATTTTAGGACGCAAAGATTTCTTGGAGAAACCGTAGAAGTTTTAGTTGAAAAAGAATCTAAAAAGTCTAGCGAACACTGGAGCGGCCGAATCACTCAAAACACCGTGGCGGTATTCCCAAAAAAGAATTACAAGATTGGTGACTTTGTAAACGTAAAAATTAATGACTGTACCAGCGCAACCCTAATTGGTGAAGCCGTTGGATATAGTGAAAATAATTAAAAAATAGTTATTCAGTCTAAAGGAATCAGGTTTAGTAACTAGATTAATTCCTTCTGAAATAACAGGATTTATATATGGAATCAATTCAGGCAGTAAAACAGCGGTTTGGAATAATTGGCGACGATCAACGCCTTAACCGCGCTATAGAAAAAGCAATCCAGGTTGCGCCTACAGATATCTCGGTTTTGGTAACAGGGGAAAGTGGGGTTGGGAAAGAAAGTATTCCAAAAATAATCCATTCATTATCTCATAGAAAACACGGGAAATATATTGCAGTAAACTGTGGTGCAATTCCAGAAGGCACTATAGATTCTGAACTTTTTGGTCACGAAAAAGGCGCTTTTACCGGTGCCACCCAAACCCGAAGCGGTTATTTTGAAGTTGCCGATGGCGGGACCATTTTTTTAGATGAAGTTGGAGAATTACCACTTCCCACACAAGTTAGATTATTGCGTGTTTTAGAAAACGGCGAATTTATAAAAGTTGGATCTTCCAAAGTGCAAAAATCTGATGTTCGCATTATCGCGGCTACCAACATTAATATGCAGGAATCTATTAAAAAAGAACGCTTCCGTGAAGACCTGTATTATAGATTAAGCACAGTAGAAATTAACCTTCCGCCACTGCGGGATCGTAAGGACGATATTCATTTATTGTTTAGAAAATTCGCTTCAGATTTTGCGCTGAAATATAAAATGCCAACCATTAAACTTCAGGATGATGCGGTAGGTTTATTAAAAAAATACCGATGGGGCGGGAATATTCGGCAGTTAAGAAATATTGCCGAGCAAATTTCAGTTTTAGAGCAGGAGCGTATTATTGGCCCCGAGCGTTTAAAAGAATATTTACCCGATATTGGCAGTAATCTACCCGCAGTTATTTCAGAAAAAAAGAAAGAAAGCGATTTTAGCAACGAACGGGAAATTCTTTACAAAGTGCTTTTTGATATGAAAAGCGACCTGACCGATCTCAAAAAACTCACCCTAAAACTTATGGAGAGTGGGAATACGCAAAAAGTTCAGGATGAAAACGAAAGCTTAATTCAAAAACTTTATGGCGACGATGATGGGGAAGATGTTGATGCAGAAGAATTAGAAGCTTTAAATGATGAAAGGCTGGAAGTACTTCAAATTCCGCAGAACAGTCCGAAATCTGAAATTAGCAGGGAAAAGGATAAATATTATTTTGCAGAAGAGATTCAGGAAGAAGAAACCCTTTCTTTGCAGGATAAAGAATTAGAACTTATAAAAAAATCTTTAGAAAGGCATAGCGGAAAACGCAAAGCTGCCGCTGAGGAATTAGGGATAAGTGAACGCACACTTTACCGAAAAATAAAACAATACAACCTGTAATTTTAGCCCGCTTATATGAAAAAAACTGCTTTTCTTTTATGTTTTGTGCTCCTGCTTAGCACCCAATCTTGCGGAATTTACTCTTTTACGGGCGCAGATACTGGTGATGCTGAATCGTTCCAGGTGAATTTCTTTCAAAACCAGGCCGATTTAGTAGAACCGGGAATAGACAGGACTTTCACTTTACAGTTACAGGACCTTATTCAGAATCAAACCAGTTTAAGCCTGGCCAACAATAACGCCGATCTTATTTTTGAAGGAGAAATTATTGATTTTTATGTAGCACCTATTACCGCTACCGCTGAAAATACGGCGGCACAAAACCGACTCACCATTGTAGTGAATGTTCGTTATTATAACACCCTGGAACCCGAAAAAGATTTTGAAAGACGCTTTTCTTTTTATTACGATTATCCCGCCAATGCGCAATTAGTTGGTGATGTGTTGGCCACTGCCTTAGATGAAATTTACAACAGGTTAACCCAGGATATTTTTAATGCCGCTTTAACCGATTGGTAATATGGAAGCAAACGAATTCATACAACTGCTGCAAAACCCAGCCGAAATCACTGCCGAGCAAACCAGTGCTCTGGAAAAACTTATTCAGAAAGCACCATATTTCCAGACGGCACGTGCAGTAAGGCTTAAAGGTTTAAAAGAGCATCAGGAATTCAGCTACAACAGTGCACTAAAAAAAACTGCCGCTTATACCACTAATCGTAGTGTACTTTTTGATTTTATAACCTCGATAGAATTTAATCAGAATAAAATTGCAAGGCAAATCCAGGAGCAGGAAGAACAATTGCGAAATATTACCGTTTTTGAACCGGAAGAAGTTTTTGCCAAAAGAAGTATGGCCATAGATGAAGCCATAAAAATGAGGCAATCTGAATCTGAACAGGTGATGGATCCCGACTTGTTTTCTGAGAAAAGTGAGGAAGCAAAGGAACATACCGAAGAAAATTTATCTGAAGACCAATTGAAATTGGGTGAACCTTTAGAGTTTGATGCTTCAGAATCACATTCTTTTTCAGAATGGTTGCGACTTACTTCAGCAAAACCTATAAAAAGAGAAGAATCGGAAGAAGAAAATCCGAAAGATGAGGTTCAGCATAAAAAGTTTGAACTTATAGACAGGTTCATATCCAAAAGTCCGAAAATAAAACCGGGCAAACCCAGCAATAAATCCAACCTGGCAGAAGTAAGCACAACCCCGCCAGAGTCGTTAATGACCGAGACTTTAGCACGGGTTTATTTGGAACAAAAAAATTATAAAAAAGCAATCCAGGCATATAAAATATTAATTTTGAAAAATCCCGAAAAAAGTGGTTTCTTTGCTGACCAAATTCGGGCAATCGAAAAATTACAAGAAAATAATACAAAGCAAGAATGAGCACATTCACGATTTTTTTAGCATTAATAGTTATTGTAGCCTTTTTACTGGTAGTGGTAATTATGGTACAAAACCCTAAAGGCGGTGGCCTATCTTCCTCTTTTGGTGGTAGTGGACAACAAGTAGGTGGTGTAAAGAAGACCGGAGACTTTTTAGATAAAAGTACCTGGACTTTAGCAACACTTTTATTAGTCCTTATTTTACTTTCTAATGTAACTATTATGGACGATTCAAGCTACGGCGAATCAAGGGTTTTTGACGAAGATGCAATGCCTGAAAATACCGCTACCCCACCGGCACAAATGCCAGGACAACAATCAGGATCTGACAGCGATCAATAATCGCTTCTTTCTTTATAAAATTTACAAATGCCAGCTTATGACAAGCTGGCATTTTTTGTTTGTAATTGGCAGTAAAAGCGGGGTGGCATAATTTTAGAAATAGGCTTAGTCGCTTATTCAAAGATTAATTAACCTAAATAAATTTATAAAAAAATGGGACTAAACATTAAACCGCTCTCAGACAGGGTTCTTATTGAGCCTGAAGCAGCCGAAACTAAAACGGCATCTGGAATTTACATTCCCGAAACAGCTAAAGAAAAACCACAACGTGGAAAAGTTGTAGCTGTAGGTAAGGGTAATAAAGACCACGATATGACTGTGAAAGTTGGTGATACTGTGCTTTACGGAAAATACTCCGGTACAGAATTAAAACTTGAGGGTACAGACTATCTAATGATGAGAGAAGACGATATCCTTGCAATAGTATAAGACTTCTTTTCCCCACTCCCGGGGAAACTTTCAAAATAAATAATAGTATTAATTAGATTTCCGTCTTCACGGAAATGACAAAACATAATTTACAATGGCAAAAGATATAAAGTTTGACATTCAAGCCCGCGACGGAATTAAGCGCGGTGTAGATGCATTGGCAAATGCCGTAAAAGTAACTTTAGGTCCTAAAGGACGTAATGTAGTAATAAGCAAATCTTTTGGTGCACCAACCGTAACTAAAGATGGTGTTACTGTAGCAAAAGAAATTGAACTGGAAGATGCCTTAGAAAATATGGGCGCTCAAATGGTAAAAGAAGTTGCTTCTAAAACCAATGACCTTGCAGGAGACGGTACTACTACCGCTACTGTACTTGCCCAGGCTATCGTAAAAGAGGGCCTTAAAAACGTTGCAGCAGGCGCTAGCCCAATGGACCTTAAAAGAGGTATAGACAAGGCTGTAACTGCAATCACTAAAGATTTAGAGAAACAAACCAAAGAAGTTGGTGATTCTTCAGAAAAAATAAAGCAGGTAGCTTCTATTTCTGCAAACAATGACGAGCATATTGGTGATCTTATCGCCCAGGCTTTTGGGAAAGTTGGAAAAGAAGGTGTAATTACTGTAGAAGAAGCAAAAGGTACCGAGACTCACGTTGAAGTAGTTGAAGGTATGCAGTTTGACCGTGGTTATCTTTCTCCATATTTCGTAACAAATTCAGAGAAAATGACTGCAGATCTTGAAGATCCGTACATTTTATTGTTCGACAAAAAGATCTCTTCTATGAAAGATTTGCTTCCTGTTCTTGAACCGGTAGCACAATCTGGAAAGCCACTTTTAATTATTGCTGAAGATGTAGATGGCGAAGCCCTTGCAACTTTAGTAGTAAATAAATTACGTGGTTCTCTTAAAATCGCTGCTGTTAAAGCGCCAGGATTTGGAGATCGTAGAAAAGCAATGTTAGAAGATATCGCTATTCTAACCGGTGGTACTGTTATTTCTGAAGAAAGAGGATTCTCTTTAGAAAACGCTACTATTGATATGTTAGGTACTGCTGAAAAAGTAGCTATCGATAAAGATAACACTACTATTGTAAACGGTGCTGGAGACAACAAGCAAATTGAAGAACGTGTAAACCAGATCAAAGCTCAGATCGAAACCACTACTTCAGATTATGATAAAGAAAAACTTCAGGAGCGTTTGGCTAAACTAGCCGGTGGTGTTGCCGTACTTTATGTAGGTGCAGCTTCAGAAGTTGAAATGAAAGAGAAGAAAGACCGTGTAGACGATGCCCTTCACGCAACCCGTGCGGCTGTAGAAGAAGGAATTGTTGCCGGTGGTGGTGTTGCGTTAGTAAGAGCACAAGCCGTTCTTGCCAAGATCAAGACTGAAAATGATGATGAAGCAACCGGAGTTCAAATTGTATTTAGAGCAATTGAGTCTCCACTTAGAACCATCGTAGAAAATGCAGGTGGTGAAGCTTCTGTAGTAATCAATAAAGTTCTTGAAGGCAAGAAAGAATTTGGTTACGATGCAAAAACCGACACATTTGTAGATATGATGAAAGCCGGAATTATAGATCCTAAGAAAGTAACAAGAGTTGCGCTTGAAAACGCTGCTTCTGTTGCCGGAATGATCTTAACTACCGAGTGTGCTCTTGTTGATCTTCCAGAAGACGACAAAGGTGGCGGAGGTATGCCAGGCGGAATGGGCGGCGGAATGCCCGGAATGATGTAATGGCCCGGCCATAACAAATATTAAAAACCCGTTTCTTTATGGAAACGGGTTTTTCTTTTTCCGAAAAACTTAAAAAATTAGATTTATTAGACACTATCCCGCAAAGTGTGTAAAGTTAAAATAACAGGGGTTGGACTTTTTAAAGTCTGACCCTTTTTTCATAGATCGTAAGGAACTGATTTAAAATAATGCCCCAGTTCCTAATTGGCATTGAC